>JALFIX010000055.1 GCA_022775105.1 Prevotella sp.
TTGTTGAGAAGCGCGAGATAACTGTTCCACGTCTCCTCATAACGTTCTTCTGCTGTTCTCATTGTTACCTTTTATTAAAAACGCGGCAAAGGTAAACAATTAATTTGGACGGTGCAATACGCCTTCGTGGAGACGCTTACAAAGAATAGGGCAATCAGTTGACAAGTGAATAGGGCAATCAGTTCAAATAATGTTTTTCATTATGCCATGTATGATATATGGGTAAGCAGTCATTAGCCGCTTTATCCTTTAGACAGCAGGCTCATATACTCTTCGTATGAGATATGCCTGCCTCCCATCGACTTAAGATGGGCGGTCTCGAATTGACAGTCGATGAGGACTGCGCCGATTTTGGAGAGGGCGCTTGCCAGATGAATCAATGCCAACTTGGAGGCATTGGGCACTAATGAGAACATGCTCTCGCCAAAGAAGGCATTGCGGATGGCCACTCCATATAATCCTCCCACGAGCTTTGGTTTTCTCTCACAGGAGAAAGATGCGTCCGCAGGCTCCCATACTTCAACACTGGCGGCATAGCCGAGACGGTGTAACTCGGTGTAGGCCTTCATCATGTCCGCACCTAACCAGGCACCATATTCCTGATTACGCCCGTCAACTGTGGAGCAGCCGCGAATCACTCCCTCGAAATCCTGATTGATGGTGACGACGTATTTCCCTTGGCGCATCAACTGCTTCATGGAGTGGCTGACGTGAATCTCTTGGGGAAATATAACGAAACGGTCTAAGGGACAATACCAATATGGCTCTTTGCACTCTTGGAATGAGAACCAGGGGAAAAAGCCGTTGCTATATGCA
Source organism: Prevotella sp. (assembly GCA_022775105.1). Taxonomy (GTDB): domain Bacteria; phylum Bacteroidota; class Bacteroidia; order Bacteroidales; family Bacteroidaceae; genus Prevotella. The sequence continues at coordinate 817 of JALFIX010000055.1, forward strand.
AGGAGCAGACGGTTGACGGACAAATCACCGCCAACCGCCACAAGTCCGTCTTCCTCACCCAAATGCGGGTCGGGAAACCATAGGTCTTCATCCAATTGATAAACTGCCATCTTTTATGCCAATTGTTATTTCACCACCATTCTTCAGACTGCCGAACAGAATCTCGCGCATGAGCAATGGCTTGAGCCTTTGGGCAATCACACGGTCCATCTCGCGTGCCCCGTATTCAGGAGTGAAGCCTTCTTTCAACAGATATCCAAAAGCGTCGGTACTGAGATTCAGCTTTACTTGCTTTGCCGACAGTTTGGCATCCAACTCACGCAATTTCTTTTGTAATATCAGGGTGGCCATACGTTTGTCCATGTCGTTGAATACCACTGTGCCCGACAGTCGGTTGAGAAACTCCGGCTTGAAGGTTTTTTTCACTTGCTTCATCATTGCCTCACCTCGACTCACTGAGCCGTTGAATCCTATGGAAGCCTGCGAGGCATACTGTGCACCGGCATTCGAAGTCATTATCAGCACCACATTCCTGAAATCGGCCTGGCGCCCCTTGTTGTCGGTGAGTCGTGCATAGTCCATCACCTGAAGCAGGATGTTGTAGATGTCCTGATGGGCCTTCTCGATCTCGTCGAGCAACAATACGCAGTTGGGAGACTTGCGTATGGCGTCGGTCAGCAATCCGCCGTCGTCATATCCGATATATCCCGCCGGCGAACCAATCAGTTTGGCAACCGTATGTTTCTCGGTGTATTCGCTCATGTCGAAACGTGTGAGGGGTATGCCGAGTTCGTTGGACAGCACTCGTGCCACCTCAGTCTTGCCCACACCCGTGGGACCCACGAAAACCAAGGACGCCAAGGGCTTATTGTCGTCGAGCAGGCCTGCCCTCGACATCTGCACTGACTCAACCACCTGGCGGATGGCTTCGTCCTGTCCGTAGATCTGTGAGAGCATGCGGTCGGCGAGCGTCTCCAGTTGCCTGTAGTCATCGTCTTCCGCCTCCGAGAGGGCATCCACCTTGCATGTCTTCGACAATACCTCGGCGATTTCCCTTTTGCCGATGGTTTTCCGGCTTTCCTCTATTTCCATTGCAGCTCCCGCCTCGTCGATGAGGTCGATGGCCTTGTCGGGCAGGAACCGGTCGTTGATATGCCTTGCACTTGCCTCCACGGCAAACGAGACGGCATCGTCGGTATATTCCACACCATGAAACTCTTCGTATCGGGATTTCAACTGCATGATGATATGCCTTGCCTCGTCAAGTGAGGGCTCGAGGATGTCAATCTGCTGGAAGCGGCGTATGAGTCCCTTCGAGCGTGAGAAATGACGGTTGTATTCTTCGTAAGTGGTGGAGCCGATGAATCGTATCTTGCCGGATTCAAGGTATGGCTTGAGCATGTTGGAGGCATCCATCGCCCCGTCACCTGTGGCTCCTGCCCCTACGAGGGTATGTATCTCGTCGATATACACAATGTTGTTGTCGCCTTCTTCCTGAATGCCGTCCATTATCTGTTTGATGCGATTCTCGAATTCGCCACGAAACTGGGCGCCTGCAAGAAGAGTGCCCATGTCCAACTGGTATATCTTGCTGCCTTGTAGTCGTTTGGGTACTTTGTTTTCCTCGATGAGCCGTGTCAACCCCCATACAAGGGCAGTCTTGCCCACGCCCGGTTCGCCCACGTGCAGCGGATTGTTCTTGTCGCAGCGGCAGAGCACCTGGATGGTGCGTCGCAGTTCATGCTCCCTTCCGATAAGGGGATTATGCCTTTGGTAGATGTCGTTCATGCAAGTCACGAGCCTCTTCCATGACTTGTTTTGGGTTTTAGCCTCATGCTCATTGCCATTGTCTTCATCCATGTCCGACATCATATCATCATAATCGCAGTAATCAATCAGGTCGCTCATGAAATAATGCTCTTGGTCGCCAATGCAGTCATTCAGATAGTATGCCGCCCAGGAATCCTTAAGTTCCATCAGCCCGCTCACCAAATGGGGTATGTCCAATGATTCCGCTTCGCTGCGCTCCACATGCCAAACGGCATTTTTCAGCAGTTGCCCGGTCTGCGTGGACAACTGGGGTTCGTAGTCAGTCCCCTCAGGTACAGTCTCAATGCCCGCAAGAAACTTCTCAATCTTGCTGGCAAAAGCGGGCGGGCTCAAAAAAGCTGCCAATGCAGTATTGAAATTGGAGTCATCTACCAGGGCTAAAAGCAAATGTTCGGGCATGATAAATTCATGCCTGAACTTTCTGCAATACCCCAAGGCCGATGTCATCACATGGGCCACTCTTTCTGTCTGTATTATTTCTGCCATGTTTATTCCTCTTCCGGTTCAACGGTTAGCCGCAATGGAAAGCCTTTCTCGCGAGCCATATTTGTGGCCTTGTTGGCTTTAGACACGGCGATGTCGTATGTATATATTCCCACAACGGCCTTGTTGGCGTGATGCACTTGGAGCATCAGCGCCTCGGCCTTCTCATCACTGTAAAAGAAAACCGTCTTCAGCACCTCCACCACAAAATCCATTGTGGTGAAGTCGTCGTTGTGGATTATCACTTTATATCGGCGCGGTTCCTTCAAGAGATTCCTCTGCCGCTCCCTGACATTAGACTGTTGCTGTGGCATACCTTATTATATATAATTAGGAATTAGGAATTAGGAATTAGGAATTAGGAATTAGGAATTAGGGATTCTTACTTCTTCAGCTCCTTGATGGCATCACGAATCTCGGTGAGGAGAACCTCTTCCTTGGAAGGTGCGGGCGGAGCGGCGGGAGCCTTCTCTTCTTCCTTCTTCTTTTTCTTGGCGAGCTTGTTGATACCCTTGACGAGCATGAAGACGCAGAAGGCAATGATGGTGAAGTCGATGATGGTTTGGATGAAGGCACCATAGTTGATGGTGGCGGCAGCCAATTCCTCACTTCCGATTTTCACTGTTGGAAGCTCGAACTTGAGGTCGGAGAAGTTGACTCCTCCGATGATCCATCCGATAGGAGGCATGATGATGTCGTTGACGATAGAGGTGACGATTTTTCCGAAAGCGCCGCCGATGATTACACCGACAGCCATGTCAACAGCATTGCCTTTTACGGCAAATTCTTTGAATTCGTTGATAAATTTACCCATGATTTTGATTTTTTATATTAATTAATACTACTTTTTGGTGCAAAATTAAAAAAAAAATTGTAACTTTGCGCCCGAAAAGAAGAAAAAGTGCAGAAAATGCACCAAATTCTTAAGAAAAAGCGATTATATTAACCCTTTTAATAAAAAATAAAGTAGTAAAATGATTAAGATTGGTATTAACGGATTTGGTCGTATCGGCCGTTTCGTATTCCGCGCAGCTCAGACTCGCGACGACATTCAGGTAGTAGGTATCAATGACCTTTGCCCAGTAGATTACTTGGCTTACATGCTGAAGTATGACACTATGCACGGTGCATTCGAGGGAACAATCGAGGCAGACGTAGAGAACAGCCAGCTGATTGTAAACGGAAAGAAGATCCGCGTAACTGCAGAGCGCAATCCCGCTGACCTGAAGTGGAACGAGGTTGAGGCAGAGTACGTAGTTGAGTCAACAGGTCTGTTCCTGACTCAGGAGAAGGCTCAGGCTCACATCGAGGCCGGTGCTAAGTACGTTGTGATGTCTGCTCCTTCTAAGGACGCTACTCCTATGTTCGTATGTGGTGTTAACTTCGACAAGTATGTGAAGGGCACTCAGTTCGTTTCTAACGCTTCTTGCACAACAAACTGTCTGGCTCCTATCGCCAAGGTTCTGAACGACAAGTTCGGTATCACCGACGGTTTGATGACAACTGTTCACTCTACAACTGCTACACAGAAGACTGTTGACGGACCTTCTATGAAGGACTGGCGCGGTGGTCGTGCTGCTTCTGGCAACATCATCCCGTCTTCAACAGGTGCTGCAAAGGCTGTAGGTAAGGTTATTCCTGAGCTCAACGGCAAGCTCACTGGTATGTCTATGCGTGTTCCTACTCTCGACGTATCTGTTGTTGACTTGACTGTGAACCTGGCTAAGCCTGCCAAGTATGAGGAAATCTGCGCTGCCATGAAGGAAGCTTCTGAGGGCGAGCTGAAGGGTGTTCTGGGTTACACTGAGGACGCTGTCGTTTCTTCTGACTTCCTCGGCGACACTCGCACTTCTATCTTCGACGCCAAGGCTGGTATCGCTCTTACCGATACATTCGTAAAGGTTGTATCTTGGTATGACAACGAGATCGGTTACTCTAACAAGGTGCTCGAACTCATCGCACACATGAAGAAGGTTAACGGTTAATCCTATTAACTCAAAAAAGATTTAATTGGCTGCCCGACACTTTCATGTCGGGCAGCTTTTTGTTTTTGGATGATGAAAAAGATGATAACCATACTTGGCCCGACGGCCTGCGGAAAGACTTCGCTTGCGGCTGCACTTGCAGCTGATATCCATGGGGAGATTATCAGTGGCGACTCCAGACAGGTGTATCGTGGCATGGACATCGGTACGGGAAAGGACCTGGCAGACTATCTGGTGGGGGATATTGCCGTGCCTTATCATCTCATTGACATCGTCGAACCGGGAACGAAGTATAATGTATATCAGTTCCAGCGCGACTTCATGCGTGCCTATGATGACATCCGCGGACGTGGAGTGACTCCCATATTATGCGGAGGCTCTGGACTTTATCTTGAGGCGGTGCTGAGGGGATACCGTCTTGCACCCGTGCCGGAGAACAAGGAACTGCGCAGGAGTCTTGAGGGAAAGTCATTGGCAGAACTGACCGAAATGCTGAGGGAGATAAAAAGCCGAAGCGGTCAGAAGATGCACAATTCCACAGACGTGGATACAGCCAAGCGTGCCATCCGCGCCATCGAGATTGAACTATACCAGGGGGAGCATCCCGAGGAAACGGAGGACATCCATCCCGTTGACTCGCTCGTGATAGGCCTGCAGATTGACGTGCAGCAGCGTAGGGACAAGATAACCCGGAGACTGAAGGCGCGATTCGAGGAGGGGATGGCCGACGAGATAAGGCGCATCCTCGACAGCGGCGTGCCCGCGGAAGACCTTATATATTATGGTCTGGAATATAAATATGTGACGGAATACGTGATTGGAGTGCGCGACTTCGACGAGACATTCCGCCTGCTTGAAATAGCTATCCACCAGTTTGCCAAGCGTCAGATGACCTGGTTCCGTGGTATGGAGAAGCGTGGAGTGACAATCCATTGGGTCGATTCGTCGTTGCCGATGGAAGAAAAAATAATGGAGATAAAGAAATTATGGCAGTAGATTCATCAAGATGGGGCATACTGTATTGCCCCCGAAAGTCAAATGGAGGTTCGCGCAAGCACCGCGAGAAGTTGGAGGGCGTGCTTGCATCGCGCAAGGTGGAGTATGACATCGTGCAGAGCGAATCCACGGAGAGTGTGGAGCGACTGGTGCGCATGCTTGTCAACAATGGCTACAAGACGATTGTCATTGTTGGCGGTGACACTGCGCTCAATGATGCGGTCAACTGCCTCATGAATATCAATCCCGAGGAGCGCAACAGCATTTCCTTAGGGGTGATACCCAATGGCGTGCTCAACGACTTTGCCAAGTTCTGGGAACTTAAGGACAGCGACATAGAGGGAGCCGTGGATGCCATCGTGGCACATAGGGTGAGGACGGTGGACTTGGGATGTATCAGATATACTAACAAGAACGGCGAGGACTGTCACCGATATTTCCTGAACTGTGTGAATGTGGGACTCATTGCCGACATTATGAATCTGAGACGCCAGACTCACAAGCTGTTAGGCTCGCGCACATTGTCTTTCGTGGTGTCAGCCCTGCTGATGTTGTTCCACAGGATGGAGTACAAGATGAGCGTCAGGATAAACTCGGAGAGCATCCGGCGCAAGCTGATGAACGTGTGCATAGGAAGCGGTCCGGGATATGGTCAGACCCCGAATGCCGTGCCGTATAATGGACTGGTGGATGTGTCGATAGTGAGTCATACGGAGATAACGCAGTTGTTCCATGGTTTGTGGTTGCTTTTCACAGGGCGTTTCCTGAATCACCGTAACGTGTTGCCCTTCCGCACCGGGAAGGTGGAGTTTGAGAGTGCCGCCCATGCCCTGATAGGAATAGACGGCCGTATGCTCGGCAGCGTTCAGGGCGCGTTCACCATCACCGTTGAGCAGGAAGTGATAAACTTCCTGATACCCTAATCACCCCAAGTCCGAAATCCGTTGCAGCTTGGCTTCGTCCTCAATGCGTATCACCCTTCCGTCAAGGCTGATGACACCTTCGGCGGCGAGGGCAGAGAGTGTGCGTATGGCATTGCTTGTGGTCATGCAGGATATGTTGGCTAAGTCCTCGCGGCTTGTTGTGAGTTTGAGGGTTTTTCCGTCTTCCTCCAAACCGAACTTGTCCTTGATGGATATGATGGCTTCCGCCAGTCGGGCGCGTATGTGTTTTTGTGTGAGCGTGACAGTGAGAGCGTCGGCATCGCCGAGTTTGGCTGCCAGTTGCCTGAGGAAGAAAACTCCCATCATTGCATTGCCAAGAATGATTTTCTTGATGACATTAGTTGGAATCTGGCACAAGACACTCTGTTCGAAAGCCGTGGCACCGGTGATGTAGTTCTCGTCGGCAAAGGCGGCACGGTAGCCGAAAATCTCCTTGGGCTTAATCATTCTCACAATTTGTTGTCTTCCCGCCATTCCGGTCTTATATACTTTCACCTTCCCTTCGAGCACGTACAAAAGATACTGAGGGGCATGGTCTTCAAGGTAGATAGCCTCGTTTTTGCCGTACTCACGGATTACGATGTTATCCACTAAGAATCTTCTCTGTTCCTCAGTCATGGGCTCCCAAATGCCAGTCATCGACTGTGCCACGTGTTGTTTGTTGTATTTTGAATTCACTGTCATCGTTATCTTGATCATAAACCTTTTTCGAGTGCAAAAATACAAAAAATGCCGCAAATATGAAAGAAATAATGAAAAAAGTGTGTCAAAAACATAAAAAAACAGGTATTTATTCAAAAAAAGTGGGGAAAAGTTTTGTCAGTTGGATAAAAATGCGTACCTTTGAGCGTGAAACTAACTAATTGTACCAAATAGCAGGAATCTATGAGTTATTTAAGATTTGAAAAAGCTGTAATGACAAACCTGGAGGAAAGCCTCCGTAAGGAACTGCTTAGGACGAACCGTTCGGGTGCATACTCGTGTTCGACCATCGTTGACTGTAATACCCGCAAGTATCACGGTCTGTTAGTCGTGCCCGTGCCTGAACTGGACGACGAGAACCATGTTCTGCTGTCGTCGCTCGACCCAACTGTTATCCAGCATGGGGCGGAGTTCAATCTCGGACTCCATAAGTACCAGGGCAATAATTACAGTCCCAAAGGTCACAAGTACATTCGAGAGTTTGACTGTGACAAAGTGCCTACAACAGTGTATCGAGTAGGTGGTGTTATTCTAAAAAAAGAAGTGGTGTTCCAGCACTATGAGGACCGCATTCTGATTCGTTATACCCTCGTTGACGCCCATTCGGCCACCACTCTCCGTTTCCGTCCGTTCCTGGCATTCAGGAGTGTCCGCCAGTTCACACATGAGAACTCTACGGCAAGTCGCGCCTACGAAGAGGTTGACAATGGTATCCGCACGAAGATGTATGCCGGCTATCCATTCCTCTACATGCAGTTCAGCAAGAAGAACCAGTTTGTCTTCCAGCCTGACTGGTATCGCGGAGTGGAGTACCCCAAGGAGCAGGAGCGTGGTTATGCATCCAACGAGGACTTGTATGTACCGGGATATTTCGAGATGGACATTAAGAAGGGCGAGAGCATCGTGTTCTCGGCATCCACATCCCAGATAAAGACCACCACCCTGCGTTCTCTCTTCGAGAAGGAGGTTGAAGCCCGCGCGCCGCGCGACAACTTCTTCCACTGCTTAGTGAACGCTGCCCACCAGTTCCACAAGCGCGAGAAGAACGACGACCGCTATCTCCTCGCCGGTTATCCGTGGTTCAAGTGCCGCGCCCGCGACACGTTCATCGCATTGCCCGGTCTTACGCTCGCCATCGACGAGCAGGACTACTTTGAGCTTGTGATGCAGACTGCCGAGAAGGGACTCCGCGAGTTTATGGAAGGCAAGCCGCTCACCGTGAAAATCTACGAGATGGAGCAGCCCGACGTGCCTCTTTGGGCTATATGGGCTATACAGCAGTATGCCAAGTCGGCAGGACGTGACAAGTGTTCGCAGATGTACGGCAAGCTGCTCGAGGACCTTATACATTATATTATAGATGGCAATCATCCCAACCTCCGTCTCGACGATAACGGACTTCTCTATGCCGATGGTCGCGACAGGGCAATCACATGGATGAACTCCACTGCCAACGGGCGTCCCGTGGTGCCGCGCACTGGTTATATCGTTGAATTCAACGCCCTGTGGTATAATGCCCTGAAGTTCTGTGCATCGATTGCCGCAGACAACGGACGCAACGACGAGGCTGCTGAGCTGAATGACCTGGCCGATGTGGCAGGTGAGTCGTTCGTAAGCACATTCCTCAACGAATACGGCTATCTCTACGACTATGTGGATGGCAATTTTGTTGACTGGAGCGTTCGTCCGAACATGCTGTTCACCGTGGCGTTCGACTACTCTCCGCTCAACAAGGAGCAGAAGAGAGGCGTGCTCGACATCTGTACGCGTGAGCTGCTTACACCCAAGGGTCTCCGTTCGCTGTCGCCTAAGAGCGGTGGCTACAACCCGATGTACGTGGGCCAGCAGACACAGCGCGACTATGCCTACCATCAGGGAACGGCATGGCCTTGGCTCGAGGGCTTCTACTTCGAGGCATGTATCAAGCTGTACAAGCACACCCGCCTGAGCTTCATCGAGCGTCAGCTCGTGGGATTCGAGGACGAGATGTCTTACCATGCACTTGGTTCTATATCAGAGCTTTTCGACGGTAACCCGCCATTCCACGGACGCGGTGCCATGTCGTTTGCCATGAACGTGGCAGAGATTCTGCGCGCATCCAAGATGCTGGCCCAGCAAAATGTTTACCAGAAATAAAGAAGGAGGACAGAGATATGAAAGTTTTAATGTTTGGATGGGAGTATCCTCCTCACGTATTCGGCGGTCTTGCAACAGCCAACTATGGTATCAGCCAGGGACTATATGCCCAGGGAGATATTGAGACCGTACTGTGTCTTCCTCGTCCTTTCGGCGATGAGGACACGTCAGCTTGTCGTATCGTAGCCATGAATGCCGTGCCTATCGCATGGCGCGACGTTGACTATGACTATGTAAAGAACCGCATCGGCAATGTTATGGATCCCGACTACTACTTCAAGTTGCGCGACCATATCTACGCCGACTTTAACTATATGAATGTCAATGACCTCGGAGCAATGGAGTTTGCAGGCGGTTATCCCTCAAACCTCCACGAGGAAATCAACAACTACTCAATCATTGCGGGCCAGGTGGCACGCACTGAGGAGTTTGACATCATCCATGCCCACGACTGGCTCACATATCCTGCCGGCATACATGCCAAGCAGGTGAGCGGCAAACCATTGTGCATCCACGTTCATGCCACTGACTTCGACCGTTCACGCGGTAAGGTCAACCCCACCGTTTATTCTATCGAGAAGAACGGTATGGACTGGGCTGACTGCATCATGTGTGTGTCGGAGCTTACACGCCAGACCGTCATCAACCAGTATCACCAGGATCCGCGCAAGTGCTTTACCGTGCACAATGCCGTTTATCCATTGAAGAAGGAGTATGACGAGATACCACGTCCCGACCATACCGGTCGCGACAAGGTGGTGACCTTCCTTGGACGTATCACCATGCAGAAGGGTCCGGAGTATTTCGTAGAGGCTGCCAACATGGTGCTCCACCGCACCCGCAACGTGCGTTTCTGCATGGCAGGTTCAGGTGATATGATGGATGCTATGATATACCTTGCCGCCGAGCGCGGTATTGCCGACCGTTTCCACTTCCCAGGATTCATGCGCGGCAAGCAGGTATATGAGTGCCTGAAGGATTCCGACGTGTATGTAATGCCTTCTGTGAGCGAGCCTTTCGGTATCTCTCCGCTTGAGGCCATGCAGTGCGGAACACCGTCCATCATCTCCAAGCAGAGCGGTTGTGCCGAGATTCTCACCAACTGTATCAAGGTTGACTACTGGGATATTCACGCCCTTGCCGACGCCATCTACTCAATCTGCGCCAACGACTCGCTCTTCCAGTATCTCAAGGAAGAAGGAAAGAAGGAAGTTGACCAGATTACATGGGAGAAAGTCGGTGCATGGATTCGCACGCTCTACCTGAGGACTTTGGGGTGGTAGCAGTCTGAAGAATTAAAAAATTAAAAGATTAAAGAATTAAAGGATTATTAAAGAAGTATATATTATGAAAACAATATGCTTATATTTTGAGATACACCAGATTATTCATCTCAAGAGATACCGCTTCTTCGACATAGGCATCGACCACTACTACTATGATGACTATGAGAATGAGCGCAGTATCACCGATATCGCCGCACGTTCGTATATGCCGGCACTCGAAACCCTGCAGGAAATGATTAAGCAGGGCAACGGATATTTCAAGGTTGCGTTCTCTATCTCCGGTGTGGGAATGGAGCAGTTGGAGATGCACGCTCCGCAGGTTATCGCCAAACTGCAGGAACTCAACGAGACAGGTTGCGTGGAGTTCCTCGCCGAGCCTTATAGCCACGGACTTTCATCACTGGCAAACGAGGAGTCGTTCGCCGCTGACGTCAAGAAGCAGTGCGACAAGATGGAAGACTACTTCGGCAAGCGTCCTACCATCCTGCGCAACTCGTCGCTCATCTATAGCGACGACATCGGCGGTCAGGTGGCTGCCATGGGCTTCAAGGGTATGCTGACCGAGGGTGCAAAGCATGTTCTCGGATGGAAGTCTCCCCACTATATCTATCACTGCCCAATAGCTCCTAACCTAAAGCTGTTGCTCCGCGACGTTGAACTCAGCGACGACATCTCACTGCGCTTCAGCAACACCAGTTGGGAGGGTTATCCTCTCTTTGCTGACAACTATATCAACCGCATCGCTGCATTGCCCGAAGAGGAGCAGTTCATCAATATTTTCATGGAGCTGTCGGCACTCGGCATCGCACAGCCTCTGTCTTCAAACATCCTGGAGTTCATCAAGGCTCTGCCCGCTTGTGCCAAGGAAAAGGGAATCGAGTTCTCAACTCCTTCTGAGATATGCATGAAGTCGAAGAGCGTTGGTCAGCTCGACGTGCCCGACACACTGTCATGGGTGGACGAGGAGCGCGACGTCAGCACATGGCTTGGAAACGCAATGCAGCGTGAGGCTTTCAACAAGCTCTACAGTGTTGCCGACCGCATCCGCATTGCTCAGGACCCGCGTATCAACCAGGACTGGGACTACCTGCAGGCAAGCAACAACTTCCGCTTCATGACCACCAAGGCTACAAGCGTTGGTCTCGACCGAGGAATCTACAGCGGAGCATTCGATGCTTTCACCAACTATATGAACATCCTTGGTGACTTCATCAACAGGGTGAACAGTCTTTATCCCGAGGAAATCGACAACGACCAGCTGAACGGTCTTCTCACTACCATCCGCAATCAGGGTGAGGAAATCGAGGTTAAGGACAAGGAAATCACCCGTCTGAAGACCAAGATTGAGAAGATGGAAGCAGCAGAGGAGAAGCTGAAGGCTGCCAAGCCAGCCGCAGCAAAGAAACCCGCAGCAGCGAAGAAACCCGCTGCCGCTAAGAAGCCGGCTGTAAAGAAGCCGGCGAAGAAGGGGGAGTAAGTTTGGGGAATTAAGAATTCAGATATCCAGAATTCAGAATAAGGATATTCAGAAATCAGATGTTCGGGCTGAAAGCCCAAAAGCACATAGCCCAGGGCAGAGCGAAGCGACGCCCTGGGTTTTTGATGTTATTGTAATAAATCGCCCTGAAAGGGCAAAAGCGTTATTCGCAAGTGCAATTGCGCTTTTGGCCTTTCAGGGCGATTCTGCTTCCTCGGCAAACAAATCCCGGGGCATTGCTTCGATCTGCCCCGGGAATTTTGCCGGTTGCCCTTTCACAGGGCGTTATTTCACAACCTTTTTAGCTTGTTTGCTACCGTCGGCAAAGTGCTTTATCACGATGTAAACACCGTTTGTGGCATCGGCTTCGCTGATGCTCTGTCCTGACAGGGTGGTATAGGTTGTTTTTGTTAATGCCACGCCTTGGTTTATGCCCTTGATTCCTACAGGAGTGGAATATTGGGGATAATACTCGTCAACGGCATTCTCCGCATCTGCGTTGCCACCCTTCATGATATGCTCAACAAGACTGTTCAGATAGACTTCAAGGTTGGTGTAGTAGCCCTTGCTGTCTATGGTATATGCTTTGCCGTCGTTGGCGTCAGAGGGATTAAGACCGTTGGCAGTCTCCCATGCATCAGGAATACCGTCACCGTCGGTGTCGAAGTCTGCGGGACGCTTTTCCTCGCGCAGGGCAGGGTAGGAGGCAGTTGTCGGGTCTTCAGTGCCTGCAGGATCGTTGATGACATCAAGAATGCCGGCACGCTTTACTATAGCTCCCATAAACGTGGTTGTACCGTTCTCTGCCTCTTCGGCATATCTAACGTCGCAGGCATCGCGCACGAGAGATGCACCGCAGTATTGCAGCACTTTCTCGTAGGCATCCTGAGCCTTATGTGTTGTTACCTCGCCCGACTCGATAGGTTCGTCGAGTTTCACGCTGATGCAATCAACACCGCTTGTGTTCTTTACGTATGTCTGGTTTTCGCCGTAGTAATGATTTGCATCGGCAATGTATTTCTCTCCGTTGATGGTGAATAGCCCATTGTCATAGATAACACCCTTCCAGTCGTAGTTCTCGGGATTGGCGGCTGCAGTCACGTAGTTTCCGTTGATATAGTAGCGTGAGGCATAGCCGGGGAAGGGGTTGTCACCTCCGTTGTTTGCGTCGGAAACCGACACTTGGGTGACGCGGTCCTTGCTGCCGGTGCCAGGCCCTGCCTTATAGTAGTTGTTAACCATATTGACATATCCGCCGCCGGGACCGCCGTAGCATCCATTGCCGCTGCCCCAGTTATACATTACGCAGTTGCGGAAGTCAACACGCTCTGCCTGTATTGAGTTCTGATAGAGATTCGTGTCATATCCGCTCCAGTTGTATCTAGCTCCGTTGAATCGTGGGGCGCGGTTCTGCACGTGGGCGATGAAGTTGTGGTGGAACGATGCGTTCTTTCCGCCCCATATACCGCCATAGCTGTGTGCTCCCTTGGAATGTCCGGGGTTAGCAAGAGCCTCTGTGACGTTGCACCACTGCATGGTGAAGTTGCGGTTGTCATAGAACGAAGCCACCTCGTCGATGCTCCAAGAGAAAGAGCAGTGGTCGAGAATGATGTTCTTGCGATTGCGTCCCCATGTGGCATCAGCGCCGTCGTTCACATCCTTCACCTGAGAGCGTCTGCTGCGGATGAAGCGCACGATAACATTGTCACTCTTGCCGAAATACAAGGTATAGTAGCGCAGTGTGATACCGTCGCCCGGGGCAGTCTGTCCGGCTATAGTTGTATTTGAAGAGACGTTGAGCTGAGATTTGAGGTCGATATAACCGCTCACGTCGAAGACAATGGTCTTCTTGCCCGACTGCGACAATGCCCAACGCAGTGAGCCAGTGCCGCTGTCATTAAGATTAGTCACGTGAATAACCTTGCCGCCACGTCCACCAGTGGTGTATCGGCCGAAACCTTCAGCTCCGGGGAAGGCGGGGGCATCCTCCGCTTGGATAGGCATAG
>JALFIX010000026.1 GCA_022775105.1 Prevotella sp.
GAACCGTTCTTGATCTGCTCGTTGTCGGCATCAATCTCCAGACCGAAAGCCTTGGGCTGACGGAAGTCAAACGGAGTGCCCTCAACCTTGAGGACTTCTCCCGTTGGAATACTGGTGTTGTCGATGGGGAGATAGAAATCGGCGTTGATTTGGCAAATCTGGTCCTCAATTGTAGGAGTGGGATTTGCAATACCTGCCAATGAGAAGAAAGCGTGGTGGGTGAGACAGATGATTGTCTTCTTGTTGGTGGTGGCGAGATACTCGATAACAATCTCGTTATCGTCTGTGAATGTGAACTCTACGTTCACCTTAACCTCGCCTGAGAAACCTTCCTCGCCATAGGGGGAGGTGTAGTTGAGAGCCAACGAACGGGGACTCATCTGACGCGCATCCCACACCTTCATGTTGTATCCCTTATTTCCGCCGTGCAGGTGGTTGGGACCGTCGTTGAGGGCGAGCTGGTAGTCCTTGCCGTTGAGCGTGAACTTACCCTTGCAGATGCGGTTGCCATAGCGTCCGATAAGGGTGGAGCGATAGATCTCGTCGGTTTCCATAAGAGCCTGAATGCTGTCGAAGCCCTGGATGACGTTAGCTACCTTGCCCTCCCTGTCGGGCACCATAATGGCACAGATGGCGCCGCCATAGCTGGAGATTGCCACTTCGTAACCTTTACGGTTGCGCAAAATGTATAAATCGGTCTTCTTACCGTTAATCGTGGTCTGGAAATCCTTGCGATTCAGACCACACAAGTTCGCTGTTTCTGAATTACTTGTCATATTCGTATGTTTTTAGTTATTACACATTACTTGTCTGCAAAGTAACTAAAAAAATCCGACATACACAAGTTATTCGACAAAAAGAATGTTATTTGTGTGTTAAAAACACCTAAATGCAGTCTCGGAGGAAATCCGCGACCACATAACTGCTGCCTCCTACAAAGACGAAATCGTCGTGGGCGGCGTTGCGTAAAGCTGCCGCAAATGACTCTTTTACAGAGGGATAGCCCACACCATAGAGTCCATTGGCGATGGCTTTCTGCTGAATTTCCACCCAAGGGAGCGCGCGATGGGTGTCTGCCTCGGTAAAATAGTAAATTGCGTTCTTTGGCAGCATTTTGATGACATTGTCGATGTCCTTGTCGTTCACCATTCCGAAGATTATGTGCATCTGTTTGCACTTTACCTCGCCCAACTGACGGCTGAGATAGCGCCATCCGGCCAGGTTGTGACCGGTGTCGCACACCACCCTCGGCGTGGTTTTCACTGTCTGCCATCTGCCACTGAGTCCCGTCAACTTGCTTACGTTGGTGAATGCCTCTGTTATTTCAACGCGCATATTCTCGCGTCCCTTTTCTGATAGACATTCGCAGAGGTAGCCCATCGACATGAGGGTCTTCAGTACAACGAGCACGGTGTTGACGTTCTCCTCCTGATAATTGCCCATAAGCGAACTCTTCACCTCGCCGAAGCTCTTAGTATAATATAATAAGGTGGAATCATCTATATTGCGCACTTCTTTCACCTCCTTGTTGTCCGAGTCCTGGGCAAAACGTATCTCGGACCTCATCTCGTATGCCTTCTTTTCGAAGACGGTCCTCGTCTCGGCCGTGGCATTGCCTATCACCACGGGAACATCCTCCTTGATGATGCCCGCCTTCTCGCCGGCTATCTGCGCGAGGGTGTTGCCAAGGAACTGGGTGTGGTCGAAACTGATATTGGTGATCACCGATATCATTGGATTGATGATGTTGGTGCAGTCGAGACGTCCGCCAAGTCCGGTCTCAATCACTGCTATATCCACCTTCATGTCACTGAAATACTTAAAGGCCATGGCGGTGGTGATTTCGAAGAAGGAGGGGTGTAGCTTCTCAAAGAAGCTGCGCTCCTTCTCAACGAATTCCATGACATACTGCTCGCTCACCATCCTGCCGTTCACCCTGATGCGCTCCCTGAAATCCACAAGGTGGGGCGACGTGTAGAGTCCCACCTTGTAGCCTGCCGTCTGAAGCATGGCGGCTATCATGCTCGAACAAGACCCCTTGCCGTTGGTGCCGGCAATGTGGATGGTCTTGAAGTTGGAGTGGGGGTGGCCAAAGTGTACGTCGAGTGAAAGGCTGTTATCCAGTCCACTCTTGTAACCCTTGTCGCCGATGCGCTCAAACATCGGCAGCTGGTTGAACAGATATTCTGTAGTCTCGCGGTATGTCATAGAATATTTAATTAAAATAGTTCCTGAACTTCTGGAATATCGACTGCTTGGTGGCTGAGTCGCCCTTGAAGTTGTCGCTGCCCTTCATCGATTCGATGGCCTTGCGCTCGTCGCGGCTGAGGGTCTTCGGCACATATACGCTGATGTTTACTATCAGGTCGCCGTTTCCGCGACCGTAGCCCTGCACGGCGGGCAGTCCCTTGCCCCTGAGGCGGAGGGTCTTGCCGGGCTGGGTGCCCGATTCTATCTTCATCCTCACCTTGCCGCCCGAGATGGTGGGTATCTCCACCTCACCGCCGAGTGCAGCCGTCGGGAAGTCGAGCAACAGGTTGTAGATGAGGTTGTTGCCGTCTCTTACGAATGTGTCGTTAGGCTCTTCCTCGATGAGCACCTGAATGTCGCCGTTGATACCGTTGCGGCGTCCGGCATTGCCCTTTCCGGGCACATTCACTATCATGCCCTCTGCCACTCCGGCGGGTATGTTGATTTCCACAACCTCCTCGCCCTTGACAACTCCAGTGCCGCCACATTCCTTGCACTTGTTCTTGATCACCTTGCCCTCGCCGCCGCAGGTGGGACATACGCCCTGCGTCTGCATCATGCCGAAGATGCTCTGTGTGGTGTGGGTGATAAATCCCGAACCGTGGCAGGTCTGGCATGTCTCCATGCCGCTGCCAGCCTCGGCACCGCTGCCGTTGCAGTGATGGCAGGTGATGTCCTTCTTCACCTTGAACTTCTTGGTCACACCCGTGGCTATCTCACTCAGCGTCAGCCTGACCTTCAGGCGGAGGTCATTGCCGCGGTGCTGCTGCGGACGCGCCTGTCGGCCTCCGCCGCCGAATCCGCTGAAACCGCCGCCAAAGCCTGCATGACCGCCGAAGATGTCGCCGAACATCGAGAATATGTCGTCCATGTTCATGCTCGTGCCGAAACCGCTTCCGCCGAAGCCAGCCCCGGGACCGTTGAATCCAAACTGGTCATACTGCTGGCGCTTCTGCGGGTCGTGCAGCACGTCGTAAGCCTCGGCTGCCTCCTTGAACTTCTCCTCGGCTTCCTT
>JALFIX010000068.1 GCA_022775105.1 Prevotella sp.
TTCCCATGTCATAATAAGCCGATTATTGTAATGGCTTATGGTATAAGTCATATGGGAATTATATGTCTTTCTCTATCTGATACTCATTACGCTGTTGTGAGCTCCGTGATATGAGGTCGCCAAGGAAGCCTGCAATGAAGAGCTGTGTCCCGATAACCATCATCGTGAGAGATATGAAGAAATATGGGGATGAGGTTATAAGGCGCTGCTGAATGCCTTGTGAGAGACACCATAGCTTGTCGGCTCCCAATACTACGACAGCGACAAATCCAATCATGAACATTATTGTCCCGAGGAACCCGAAAACATGCATCGGCTTGCGTCCGAATGTTGAGAGGAACCAAAGTGTCATAAGATCAAGGTAGCCGTTGACGAAGCGGTTCCATCCCATAAACTTCGAGGAACCGTATTTCCTCGCTTGGTGGTGTACCCTTTTCTCGCCTATCTTGTCGAAGCCTGCATTCTTGGCTAAATATGGTATATAGCGATGCATTTCTCCATAGACCTCAATATTCTTCACTACATCTGAACGATAAGCCTTGAGACCGCAGTTGAAATCATGGAGATTGTGTATTCCTGAAACCTTGCGTGCTGTGGCGTTGAATAGTTTTGTCGGTATTGTCTTAGAGAGAGGATCTCCCTGACTGCGGTTCATCTTGTATCCCGAAACAAGGTCATAACCTTCTTCCACAATCATCCTGTATAACTCCGGTATCTCGTCGGGAGAGTCCTGAAGGTCGGCATCCATAGTTATGACGACATCTCCTGCGGCTTTATCGAAACCACAATATAGGGCAGGCGATTTGCCATAGTTGCGACGGAACTTTATCCCATGTACCTCACTATGTTCATTTGCGATACGCTCTATGACATCCCATGAGTGGTCGGTTGAACCGTCGTTGACGAATATAACCTCGTATGACAAGCTGTTCTCCCTGCATACACGGCTTATCCAACTATATAGTTCGGCGAGCGATTCCTCCTCGTTGAACAATGGCACAACGACACTGATGTCAATGTGCTCACATGAGGCATTAGTATGACAGGTGTTTCCGGTTACACGGTTGTATGTATTATTTCCCATTATATGATTGTATAGAATTTTAATGTAAAATGGCGGTGAAGATGGGCTTGTTTACTCCAAATGTCTCAGAGAAGAGAATTAGCTCTATACGATTTCTGACATTCCAAGATAGGGTTGCGAGGAAATGATAGGTCAAGAGGGAGAGCCGCCAAAAGGTTTTCTGATGCGTCCGAATAAGGCTACGAATACGCTCAAGATGGATGTTGCGAAAATATTCATCCACATAAATGACAGGGCGAAATCAATAGGCCTTGTCTCCATCAATGCCTGCAGCTGCTGTGTGACATCCTCCTTATTCATGTTGTATGCTTTCAGTACGGCAACATACTCTGGCGAGCTGACCATATCCATCATGCCACCAAGCAGTGTCCCGTTGTCGAAAAACTGGAAGTATATCCATTGGCCGAGAGCGAATATCAGTATTGCATGGAAGAACATGGTCATAAGGTAGAAGTATGCTCTCCCGAAGGATACCGACTTCTCTGGTGTTGCCAGGCAAAACTTTCGTAACATGGCTGCCGCAATGAAAGGTATGCAGATTATACTTATGTCAAAAGCTATGGATAGCATTGGGTTAATTCTGGCGAAAGCGAAGCAGAAAAAGCTTGCTACCCATATTAACCCCATTATAGCACCATTCACTCTGGCATGACTTATCATCAGTGTATATTCGTTTGGTGTCATATATCGAAATCAGATTATTTAAGCCTTCATAATAATGCACCTCCTGTCATCATGACATAGCTTTGGCAAGCCCTGCTCTGCAAATCATGCCTGACGAATACATCCTCTTCGGTTATATAGAACCATGCAGGCTTTTCTATGCCACATGCTTTATATAATCAGACGCATCATTATGTAATAACGAAAAAGAATCACCTCCATAAGAGATGATTCCTTTCAATGAACTATTACGATTTGAGCCTCTTGTCGGATTCGAACCAACGACCCCGAGATTACAAATCACGTGCTCTGGCCAACTGAGCTAAAGAGGCAGGTGGGCGAGCGGATTATATCGCACCGCTACAACCGCATACCCTTGCTACGTTCCCGTCCTGGGGGAGTTCTGCAGGAGCTGGTCGTATAAGACTCGCCCATGTAAACTCTTTCTTTCGTGGCTCTATAATTCAATTATTGCTAATCACCTAAAAGCCTTAGAAGAAAGCGACTGCAAAATTAATATATTTCTATGAGATGGGCAAATATTCATTTATATTTGAACCAAGTGTTAACGTATATTAACCATTTTGTCTACGACAGTAACTACTCAGCACCCCTATAGAAAATTTCTCGTTAATAAAGCATAAACTTGATTTTGCTTATTTTCATCATCATTACAAACTCTTTAATGATTGAGTCGGTGAGGACGTAGGTTGTTTAAAACAGCTCATTTTGCGAGTTCTTTTTCGGAGATGCTGCCAGCAAGTCTCCTTTGGCTATTATCGCCCTTCAACAATTTATCTGGCAGCAGTTACGTTTTTGCATTTGGCTGTCCACTATACAAGAACCAAGACTGCACAAAGGCATTGCTCGCTTTGGCAGTCTTGCATGGCAGACTAAATTATGAGCTATTATAATTTGTCAGCCCAGGATTCTGAACTCTTATTACCTTAAAATGATTTCATGTGAATGAAAAGCTTATGGCAACTATATCAATAACTTGGATTCTGTTTTAATTTCTTGTTTAAATCCAGACATCTTTGTGGTATTGGGAAAACCGTTGTAAACCCGGTAGACTCCTTTTCTAATGGAGTTCTTTGATCATATGCCTTGGTATATTTGCCAAAACGGATGAGATCTTGACGTCTCCAACCTTCCCAAACCAATTCCAGCAGACGCTCCTTTAGAATGTTGTCCAAATTGGCTTCCACATGAGGCATTCCTACTCGGTCTCTTATAGCGTTCAGCTCTATTGAACCATCCTCGCCATTGCGAACTTTCGCCTCGGCTTCCATCAACAGCGCGTCACCATATCTAAAAAGGACGATATCGTTGTCAACCTGCCGTCCGTCCGAATAGGCGGTTCGATCAACCTCGTATTTGCCTACACGAGCGCCTGCCGTCTGTTTATATGGGCTGTCGCTGAGGTTCAGTTTCAGTTCAAGCGGCATGTACACCAACGGCTTCCCGTTGTCCAAATATATCTTTTTTCCGTCAACAAGCACGGTATCAGCATAGAAGTTTATCTTGAATCTATTGTCAACATTGTCCGTTCCGTAACCGAAAGCCTTGACGGTTGAAACAGTTGCACATGTGCCGTTTTCGGAAGAACCGCCATAAGCTCCGCCATGTTTGTAGTGGCGTGAGCGGTAATGATAATGGTATTCGTTCAAATATAAGTTCTTGTCCAATGGGATTGTGAAGATGTTCTCCTTGGAATTTTCATTATGAACCGCAAAGTTCGATGCGTAGTCGCTCTCCAACTCATAGCCTTCTTGCCGCAGTTGCTCGCAATACCAGATGCAGGTTTCCCAAGCGTTCTTTTTCTCACCATTCACATTGAAGTAAATGCTTTTCCCGTCCTGACGCTTGCCGTCGGTCCAGTTATCATCCGTATATATTTCCGCATTCAAGGCAAGCTTTGCAAGCAAGAAGTTTGCGACAGGGCGTGTCACACGTCCGTAATAGTTCCCCTCCTTGTTGGAATGCTCATCGGCGAGCTGTGGGGCAACATCCTGCAACTCGTCAACAATAAACTTGAATACCTCACTTCTTTCGCTTTGCGTTACCTGCTCCAATTTCACGTCGTATGATGTCACGATAGGAACACGCCCGAACATATCCATCGCATAATAGTAGAACAAGGCTCGTACAGCTCTTACCTCTGCCGTGAAATCTCTTGTCTCTTCTGCTGAAAGCAGAGTCTGATGGCTATCAATGATAGAAAGCGACTGGTTAGATATAACAATTACCTTGAAGAGGTATTTCCATACATTATATAAATTAATATCATTGGCATTCCATTTGTGCTGATACATGTTCTCCCACAAACCGCCATCATACCAGTCTCCACCACGGATAGGAATCATTGCCTCGTCAGTGGTCAAGGTATTGTAGTCGTAAATACCCCGGCAAGTTCCTTGAAGCCCTTCCGACTCCTGATTGCTCCCTATGTAGTTGTACAGGGAAGCTACTGCGTTTTTGTATATATTATCAGCATTGTTGTAGATTGCCTCCTGGTCCAGCTGGTCTTTGGGATGCTCATCCAGACAGCTGCTGAAACAAAGCATTAACGGTGCTGCTAATATGTATTTAATAATAGTCTTCATACTCTTTTCGTTTTAAAATTGTACACTCAGTCCCAATGAGTAAGTACGGTATAATGGATAGTTGCGCTTGTCGTCAATACCCATCGTACTGTTGACAACATAGCTATTTATCATTGGTGTCAAACCTTTATATCCGGTGATTGTTCCAATGTTGCTAATGTTGCATGATACACGCATGGAACGAATAAGCTTGCTCCTCAAAGGCACATTGTAGCCTATTGTCAGATGCTCGAAGTTCAGGTAGTCACCTTTTTCAAGCCAGTAGTCAGAGACTCTCTGGTCTATGATGTTCTTCTTTGGAGCATCCTTAAAGACATTGTAGTCTGGGAAGCAAGCCATGCTTGTGTAAGCCAGTCCTGTTCCATTGAAAATCTTGTGCCCGAATGCTCCATTCATCTGTATGGAGATATAGTAATTCTTGTATCTGAAACCGATGTTTGAGCCAAGGATCACCTTTGGTGTGGCTTGGCCTGAAATGTATCGGTCGCCTCCATCGCTCAAATCCACCTTGCCATTATGGTCAAGGTCCTCTATGTCGTAAAAATATCTGCCGTTCTCGTTCTTGACAAGTCCCTTGCAATGGGGTAGGTAGAAAACGCCAAGCGGCTGTCCAACTATCTGATAGACCACGTTGTTGTCGCCGCCGTTTTGACCAGCACCATCCAATGATCCAATAGCGGTGATGTTTGCTGCCGACATGCTCATTCCCTTGTAATCTCCACTTAGCGAGATGAGTTTGTTGCTTTGAAACGACAGATTCATATTGATGTTAAGATCCAGGTCCTTCTTGCTTATTGGCTGCACGGACAACCCCAGTTCAAATCCGCGGTTTGACATAGAGCCAATGTTTGCCAGCAATGTATTGTATGCGAATGGTGGAACCGGAACCTCATAGGCGTAGAGCATGTCGGTGGTCTTGGAATAGTAATACTCCGCTGTAAGCATAAGCCTGTTGGCAAAGAGACCAATGTCCGCACCGAGGTTAAACGTTGTCTTCGTTTCCCACTTCAAATCAGGATTGTTGTTTCTTACCATACCAAGGGTTACTGTTGGAGAACTCTTTACCGGAACAATGCCAGTCTGCCTTACGGTGTTCATGGTTGTGTAGGCGGAGATACCGCCAAGATTGCCCGCCTGTCCCAAACCAGTGCGGAGTTTAAGCATTGACAGCGGTTTTATGTTGGCAAGGAAGTTTTCCTTCTTCATGTCCCAAGTGAATGATACAGATGGGAAGAAGCCCCATATATTGTTGTCACCTACCATTGACGATCCGTCACCGCGTGCATTTACCGATAAGGTATATCTGTCAAGCAGATTATAAGTGATGCTTCCCATTACAGAAGCCAGAGACTGGTCTTCGTATGTGCTTTCTGTTCCACCGTATGGAAGGGCTGCTGTAGCACCCAGATTGTCGTAATGAAAATCGTTTGTAGGTATTCCCTTGGCATACACCCAGAAAGCAGTTTTTCTCAATTTTCTGTATTCACTGCTTACTCCAGCAGAGACCTTATGTATGCCGAACTCTTTGTTGAAATCAAGAGATACATTGCCAAGCCATTCCTCTTTCTTGAACTCTCCACGGTACACGTTGCCTTGTGCCCATACCCATGTCGGACAGAATTGTCCGTTTTCGGTAGAGCCATACAGGTAAGAGCCGAAGGTGGATACATGCCAGTTCTTATTGAAATCGTAGCTCAGCTTTATGTGCGCGTCAAAGTTCAAATCCTTGGAGTCGTTTTTCTCTTCAAGCAATATTCCAGGTGGGTTGATATGCGTTGCCGATTCGTTTTTCAGCCAGTTTCCATGCTCGTCAGTACCAGCAGGGAAAGTCGGGTTTTGGCATGCTGCGGAATAGAACAGCATCTGCGTATCAAAGATGTCATGGTTCTTGAATGAAGAGCCGAAAACTCCGAATTCTCCGGTTAGTCTGTCATTGAAGGCTTTCTGGGTCACATCAACTTTGGCAACAAAAACGTTATAGTCCATCTTCTTGATGATGGTGTTGTGGTCCATTACTCCGAAAGATGCACGATAGTTTGACTGTGGCGTACCTCCGCTGAATGCAAGGTAATGATTGTTCACCATACCCGTGCGTGTTATCACCTTGTAGTTATCGGTATTGAAACCTCCGTTGTTGCAATAGATACCCAATGCCTTTGCCGTTGCAACATATTCAGCAGCATTGAGCATCTCCAGGTGTTTGTACATCTGCTCGAATCCCACATTTCCCTCATACGAGATCTGGAATCCTCTTCCTGTGCCTTTTTTGGTTTTCACCTCTATAACACCAGACGCTCCACGTGAACCATACATGGCGGTCTCCGCAGCATTCTTTAATATACGAAAACTCTCGATGTCTGCAGGATAGATGGTTGATAGGGTAAGTACGTCAGAAGTGACACCATCAATCAGCACTAAAGGGTCATTGCCTCCGATGATGGAGGTTGTACCACGTACTCGCACACTATTGAGCATAGCCATACGATCCAGACCGTTGGATGTCACATTGACACCAGCAGCCTGACCACTCAACACGTCGAGGGCGTTGTTGGCCGCACCCTTGTTGGAAT
>JALFIX010000089.1 GCA_022775105.1 Prevotella sp.
GGGTGAAGTCGCTTATTCTTGTCGCAATCATAGTTACGCTGATGGCAAACAGTGCATTCGAGCGTAATGAGTTCTCTTGGCATTGTTATTCCTTACTTGATGATTTCGGTTACGGAGCCGGCGCCGACGGTGCGGCCGCCTTCGCGGATGGCGAAGCGGAGCTGCTGTTCCATCGCTACAGGGGCGATGAGCTCCACGTCGATGGTCACGGTGTCGCCCGGGGTCACCATCTCGACGCCTTCCGGGAGCTTGATCGTGCCTGTCACGTCCGTCGTGCGGAAGTAGAACTGCGGGCGGTACCCGTTCATGAACGGCGTGTGGCGGCCGCCCTCTTCCTTCTTCAGAACGTAGATCTGAGCCTTGAACTTCTTGAAAGGCTTGATCTGTCCAGGATGACAGAGCACCATACCACGCTTGATTTCCTTCTTGTCGATACCACGGAGGAGAAGACCTACGTTATCACCAGCCTGACCCTCATCGAGCAGCTTGCGGAACATCTCAACGCCAGTAACAACTGACTTCTTGTCCTCACCAAGACCGAGGAGCTCTACCTCATCACCTACGTGGATAACACCAGTCTCGATACGACCTGTTGCTACAGTACCACGACCTGTGATTGAGAACACGTCCTCAACAGGCATAAGGAATGGCTTGTCGGTGTCGCGCGGAGGAAGTGGAATCCATGTATCAACAGCTTCCATAAGCTCCATTACCTTCTCTACCCACTTGTCAACCCCGTTAAGAGCACCAAGGGCAGAACCGCGGATGATAGGAGTATTGTCGCCATCGTACTCGTACTGATCGAGCAGCTCGCGCATTTCCATCTCAACGAGCTCGAGCATTTCCTCATCCTCAACCATATCGCACTTGTTCAGGAACACAACCAGCTTAGGAACGTTCACCTGACGAGCGAGAAGCACGTGCTCACGTGTCTGAGGCATAGGACCATCAGTAGCGGCTACTACGATAATAGCACCGTCCATCTGAGCAGCACCAGTAACCATGTTCTTCACATAGTCAGCGTGTCCCGGGCAGTCCACGTGTGCGTAGTGGCGGTTTGCAGTCTCATACTCGATATGAGCAGTGTTGATGGTGATACCACGCTCTTTCTCTTCAGGAGCGTTGTCAATCTGATCGAAAGACTTAACTTCCTCGCTACCGAAGCCCTTCTCGTGAAGAACCTTAGAGATGGCAGCTGTAAGAGTAGTCTTACCGTGGTCAACGTGACCAATTGTACCAATGTTTACGTGCGGTTTGGTACGGACAAATGTCTCTTTTGCCATAGCTTTTCTTGTTTATTTAATTTTAATGAATAATCTCTTGCTTAATTTTAATTTCGATTGAGCTGTATCTGAGAGTTGAACTCAGGACCTCTTCCTTACCAAGGAAGTGCTCTACCACTGAGCTAATACAGCAGAGAAAGAGCGGAAAACGGGGCTCAAACCCGCGACCCCCAGCTTGGAAGGCTAGTGCTCTATCGACTGAGCTATTTCCGCTTGTCTCGACTTTTAAAGTGGGTGGTGATGGATTCGAACCACCGAAGGCATCGCCAGCAGATTTACAGTCTGCCCCATTTGGCCACTCTGGTAACCACCCTTACCTTTTGTCTCAGTGCATTTCCTGTCACTCCCTTCAGTTGAGCCTCTTGTCGGATTCGAACCAACGACCCCGAGATTACAAATCACGTGCTCTGGCCAACTGAGCTAAAGAGGCTTTCTTTATGCACCCGCATCCCGACTCTTGCTGTCTCGATAAGACTTATTATCGGATTGCGGGTGCAAAGGTACGAATAATTTTTGAATTACCAAAATTTTTCGGCACTTTTTTTAATAATTTCTCGATTTTTCTTTAAATTTCTGCAGTTTTACCCTCATTGAGTCCACTGAGAGGTCGATTGCCTCCTCAAAAGTGTCACTTGTCTTCTCCACGAAAAGGGTTGTGCCAGGAGCCGTAACGGACAGGCTTACTTCCTTGTTTTGGGCCGTGGCGGGCTTAACCACCTTTAATTGCACCTCTACTTTCTGAATATCGTCTAATGATTTTTCCAACTTGGCGACTTTCTTCTCGATGAACGCCTGTAACTTCTCGGTAGCGTCAAAATGAATTGACTGAATTTTAATTTCCATATAAACCTCCGTCTTTTAAGGGTTATGCCCGTGGATGGGCTTGTTTATAAATTCGCTTTAACTGCTCGAACGTGGTGTGAGTGTAAATCTCGGTTGTCGAAATCTTCTCATGCCCGAGCAGCTTCTTAACACTCTCTATTCCGGCGCCGTTGTTGAGCATCGCCGTTGCGAACGAATGTCTCAGCACGTGCGGCGAGCGCTTTTTCTGGGTTGTCACCTTTGAGAGATTGTCCTTGACGATTACTCTCACTTGCTCCGGAGTCATCCTCCTATGCCTGTTGTCAACAAGGAGCGGACCGCTTGATGTCCCCGAGAATCCCTCACGGGCTACAAGGTATTTCTGCAGGTCTTGTTTCAACTCCTCACCGAAAGGCACTACCCTCTCCTTGTTTCCCTTTCCCCTTACCTTTATATAATTATCTGTCATATCCACCGAGGAAACATCCATTCCCGTAAGTTCCGACACCCGGACACCGGTATGATATAATAATATAATAATGGTACGCGCGCGAAGACCGTCGAAATTGTCCTCCCACATCTCCTCACTGTCCAGAAGCCGGTTCATGTCCTTCTCCTTGACGAATGTCGGAAGTGGCTTTGTTTTCTTCGGACCCACTATCGCGTGGGCGGGATCCTTCTCCACGAGATACCTGGACAATGCGAATCTGAACATGCTTCTCACTGCACTCAGCCTTCTGTTGACCGAAGTTGCCGCATGTCCGCTGTCCATCATGCTTTCCATCCAGTCGCGGATAAGGTCGGAGTCCACTGACTCCCAGGAAATCTGGCTGTCCTTGGCTTTGAAGAACGACTCGAACATTCTCAAGTCATCCTCGTATTCCTGCACCGTTCGCGGACTCCTGTTCCGCTCGTAGCGCATGTATTCCAAGAACTTATCTACCATCATAGCGCTGCTATATCTGTTTCACGCAGCGAATTTACGAAATAAAATCCAAACTACCAAATTTTTTAGGATTTTTTTGTATTATTCCTCGGCAGCTCTGAGTTTCTGCACATAAATAGCGTGCTCCATCTTCAGCCTCTTGAGTACAGATGGCTTGTCGAACTGCTGACGTGCGCGGAGTTCCTTAACGACACCTGTCTTCTCAAACTTTCTCTTGAACTTCTTGAGGGCCTTCTCGATGTTTTCGCCTTCTTTTACTGGTACAATAATCATTGTTTTTTGCTTTTAAAATTTTAATTAAACATGTTAACTTATGGACCAAGTCCATTTTTTGCGGGTGCAAAGTTACTGATTATTTGTGAGATAAGCAAGTTTTTTCCCGATTTTTTAATAAATAAAGGGCAGTTTTTCATCAAACTGCCCTTTTTTCATATCAATATTAAACATTTAATTAAAAAAATCAACTAAGCATTGTTAAGAATCACAGATTATGCAACCCTTTAGCGATACAGTCCGAAGACGAAGTTGCTCAGTACAAGTTTACCACGGGTCTTTCCGTCTGAGGTCTTCACAATGATTGTCACAGTGTGTGGCAGACCGTCAAGCAGTTCCAAAGGAATGATGAAACGGATGGTGTAAGAGTGCATCAGGGCATCGCTGATGGGAAGGTCGCTGAGTGACACGCCAGTGAAGCTTGAGTTAGTGAACTTCTTTGTACCGCCAGTGTATTCTGCCATGCGCCAGGGATACTCGATATAATTCTTGGACTCGGTATATGAGGTGTACGTATCGCTATATACACTGTGGATTGTACCATACTGAGACGGCCAGTTCTGCTGTGAAGCAAAGAACTCAACACTCCAACCCGCCTTATAGTTCGGCTGGTTTGGCTCGTCAGTGAAGTTGACATAAGTACGGTTGGCGCCAGTGCGGAAACTGAAATTATTGTTGGCGTACTGGATGGCACATGAGCCACATTCATAGTAGCTGTTGTAGTATGAGCTGGCTGCCGACTCTAATTTGGAAGCGTCGCTACCTCCGAAATGATAGGTGCGGGATGTTCCTGAACCATTGCTGTTGAGGTATGTGCTCAGTTCTGAAGCAGTACAAATATTGCGTGCTCCCGAGAGTGTACCGTCATAACCCACAACGGCAAACCTTACGTCGAGACCGGCCTTGTCGAGCTCATTTGCCCAGTCAAGAATGTCGCGGGCAAGAGCGTCCGCCTCTTCGTACATACTTCCCGAATTATCCACCGAGAAGACGATGTCATTCTTCATGCGGATGGTATTGTCCTCAAGGTTGATGACAATAATTCCCTTGTTTTGTCCGTCAACATCTACCCACACGTTCTGTTCATTTAGTCCTGTACCGAACAACTTGAGCCAGTTGCCGTCAACGTCGGTAATACCTGACACTGACATTGAGTAAACGCAGTTGCCCCATTCGTCGATTGTGAATTCTCCACCAGGATAAGGTATTGGGATGTTGGGATCCTGCACGTCGGGGATAGGTGTGGTTGGGTCCTCAGGAATATCTCCGCGCTCTCCTGAAGTGAGCAGGAACCTGATTACGGTTCCGTCGATAAGCACCATATAGAAATAGTTGCCCTCAACATACACACGCTGGAAGAACTGTGTGCACTGACATTCATTTACAGTGACAAAGTTGCCACCCTCATTATATACGTATATCCATGTGATACCGTTGTTGAGAGAATACTGCAGATGGTTCTGGTAGTCAATGCGGAATATTGGCTGCACACCCGAGCAGCTGATTTTGTTGTTGTAGTCGTCATAGAGCCAGTTCTCAACACCGTCAACGGTGACTGTCCAATAATAAATGCCGTCAACATCTATCTTGACACCGATTATGGGAGCTGAGGAATTCCCGTTGACACCGCTTGCGGGATAACCAGTGTCCTTGTTGCCAATCCACCAGTTGCCATTCTCGCCGATATGTGGCGTGATACCGTCGATACCAGCCGCCCTCACTCCGGTGTCCTTGTTGCCAATCCACCAGTTGCCGTTTTCACCAATGTAAGGACTTGCCGCAACTGCCTGCACGCCGGTATCCACCTGACCGAACCACCAGTTGCCGTTTTCGCCGATTGAAGGTGTCTGACCCACTGCCATCACGCCGGTGTTCTTGCCGTTAATCCACCAATAGCCGTCAATGATGACTGGAGTTGCACCGTCGTGACCCTTGGCCTGTACTCCGGTGTCCTTTCCATTAATCCACCAATTACCATTTTCGCCGATTTGTGGTGTAGCACCATCTACACCAATAGCCTTGATGCCGGTGTCTTCTCCATTAATCCACCAGTTACCATTTTCCCCAATCATTGGAGTGGCACCGTCCTTTATCGTAATGGTCTTGCCATCACTGAAGGTAAGCACATAACCTGTTGAGGTCTGCTTGTAGTCAACAAGTCTCACGTTGCTCTGAAGCTCGGTAAGCACAGTTTTCATTGAACCCACATTCTGGTTGAGTTCAGACAGGGCTTGCTCCACTGCTGTCAAACGGTTATCCAGGTCATGCACCTGGTTCCAAAGGTCTGTATCGTCATACTTACATCCTATCAGTGTAAGTGTGAACGACAACGCGATAATAGATAAAAATTTAATTTTCATAATGTTGCCCTGATGTGTGTCGGGCGCAACTTCTTGTTATTAACTAGTTATTTACAACACACAAGTGATATTTTAATCACATGTTTAATATTCCCGCTGCAAAATTACTATTTATTTTAGACAAATGCAAATCTTTTTGCATTTTTTTATTTGTGTAGTGATAAAAAAAAAGCAGGCCTAATCTCACGATCCGGCCTGCAGCGTTGTTTAACCTTAAAATTTATGTAAAAGTATCTTTTGCTAGAAAACTAAACTTCAAATTAGAGGTTGGGGTTGATCTCGTTCCACTTGTCAACAGGAGGAACGATGTTCAATGTAACCAACTCGTCGCGCATCTTGCAGAGGTGAGCGTAGCTTGCGTCGAGCAGAGCCATCTCCTCGGCAGTTCCCTCGGGCATCTTGTAAGAGCATCCGTTGGTGTCGAGAGTTGTGTCCATAGCCATCATGATGTTCTGGTACTTCTCGTTCTTCACGTATGTACCTGCTGGCCATGCGAAAGGCTCGCCGCCCATGACGGCACGAATCATCTCTACAGAGCAGTAGGCAGGACTCTGCCATGAGCTGCGTCCGCGGAGCTGGATAATCTTTGCGCCACCCTGCACAACATCTGTGCGGAGCTTCTCCCACTCTTCCTGGGGAAGGGCGTCGGTACCGATGATATCGCTCAGAGGCTTGCCCTGGATCTTCACCTTGCTGCCGAACACTGCCATCTGCTCGCCGTGTCCACCGAAGGTGCGGCAACCAGTAACGTCGTCGCTCTTAACACCGAACTTCTTGCAAAGCTCGCTGCGCAGACGGGTTGAGTCGAGGGCTGCGAGGGTTGTAACCTGTGAAGGCTTCAATCCTGAGTAAAGCAGGGTTACGAGACCTGTGAGGTCGGCAGGGTTGAAGATAACCACCACGTGCTTCACGTCGGGGCAATACTTCTTGATGTTCTGGCCCAGTTCCTCGGCAATCTTGCAGTTGCCGGCGAGGAGATCCTCGCGGGTCATGCCAGCCTTGCGGGGAGCGCCGCCGGAAGAAATGATATACTTAGCGTCCTTGAAAGCCTCGGCCACGTCGGTAGTGGCAGTGAGGTTCACACTGTCATATCCGCAGTGGAACATCTCTTCCATCACACCCTCCATGCCGGGAGCATAAACGTCGTAGAGACATACGTTAGGAGTCAGCTTCATAGTCAAAGCTGTCTGAACCATTGTTGAACCAATAGCGCCGCCGGCGCCTACAATCACCAATTTGTCTTCAGTTAAAAATGCCATAATATATTTCGTTTTTTGTTTAAATTCCAGTGCAAAGATACTAAAAATATGAATATGTCGGCAATCTTTTTTAAATTTTTAATTCTTTTTTGCCCATTTATTTGTTTATTTCATATAAAAAGGCTAACTTTGCCATGTCAAAATGTCAAAACTATGGATTCTAATATAATTATTAAGCGTATTGAGGAACTGAGAGAGTTGATGAGGAGGGAGGGCATGGACGCCTTTATCTTCCCAAGTACTGACCCGCACAACGGCGAATATGTGCCCGACCACTGGAAGGGCAGGGAGTTCATAAGCGGATTCAACGGGTCGGCGGGCACGGCTGTGGTCACCATGGACGACGCCGCCCTGTGGACTGACTCGCGATATTTCCTCGCAGCCGAGGAACAGTTGGCGGGAACGGGATTCCGCCTTATGAAACTCAAGATAGAGGGAACGCCCACCATTGCACAATGGCTTGGAAGGAAACTCGCCGCGAGCGGGGGAACTGTGGTCGGTATCGACGGCATGGTGAACTCGGTGGACACGGTGGAGTCGCTTGCCGCCGAACTCAGGGCTGAGGGAGGAATCACCCTGCGCACTAACTTCGACCCCTTGGACAAGATATGGAAAAACCGACCCGCCATTCCGCTTGACTTCGCAGTGGTGCATCCGCTGAAATATGCAGGCGAGAGCGCCGAGAACAAGATTGCCCGCATACGACAGGCCTTGCGCGAGAGGCATGTGGAGGGCATGCTGATTTCAGCTCTCGACGATATTGTATGGACTCTCAACCTGAGAGGCACCGACACCCATTGCAACCCCGTGGTGGTGTCTTATCTGCTGATTTCGCAGGACAAGGTCACGCTCTTTATCAATCCCATAAAGCTGACCGATGATGTGAGAGACTATCTCGCGTCCATAGGTGTGTCAACCGATGCCTATGAAAATGTTGGTAAGGGATTGTTGAAATATTCGGGATATAATATCCTGATGGACCCCAACGAGACTTCCTACACCTTATATAATATATATGGCGACCGCCCCAAGGTGATGGCTCCCTCTCCCGTGCCATCGATGAAGGCGGTGAAGAACGCCGTGGAGATACGCGGATACCGCGAGGCGATGGTGCGCGACGGAGTGGCGATGGTGAAGTTCCTGCGCTGGCTTGTGCCCGCAGTGGAGGACGGCGGAGTGACTGAAAGGCTTGTGGATGAGGAACTGACATCCTTCAGGATGGAACAGGCTCTGTTTAAGGACATCTCATTCGACACAATCGCGGGATACGGGCCTCACGCCGCTATAGTGCATTATGAAGCCACGGCGGAGACCGACGCTGAGCTGAAGCCTGAGGGACTGCTGCTTCTCGACAGCGGTGCGCAGTATCTCGACGGCACCACCGACATCACCCGCACGATAGCCCTCGGTCCTGTAACCGACGAGCAGAAGCATATTTACACCTTGGTTCTCAAGGGACATATCCGCCTTGGCATGGCAAAATTCCCCGCCTATGCCTCGGGCACCCAGTTGGACGCGCTTGCCCGCGAGGCTATGTGGCGCGAGGGGCTCAACTACCTGCACGGCACGGGACATGGCGTGGGAAGCTATCTCAACGTGCATGAGGGTCCCCATCAGATACGCATGGAATACAAGCCCGAGCCACTGCGTGCGGGAATGACAGTGACAAACGAGCCTGGACTCTATCTTGCGGGAAAGTTCGGTGTGAGAATAGAGAACACGATGCTCATCACCGAGTATATGGACACCGAGTTCGGCAAGTTCCTCCAGTTGGAGCCTCTCACGCTGTGTCCGATAGACAAGAAACCGATAGACCTCGACATGCTCACCGACGAGGAGATAGATTATCTCAACACCTATCATGCCAATGTGTTCATGTCCCTCGCGCCCTATCTCGACGAAGAGATGAGAGAGTGGCTCATCGAAGCCTGTGCGCCGTTGGTGCGATGAATAGTTAACCCACCCCCTCCTAATAAACATTTTTAAATAGGGGGGGATTCATAAAAAGACTTAATTAAAACAACAACTTACTAAATTAATTAGTATTTTTGCAACCTCAAAAAGTAGATAATTACATAGGCAGAAAGTGAACCTACTAATAAACAAAGCAAGCCGATTAATCACAACACTGCTCCTAACTATCATGACAATAAATGTCAATTCGGAAGAATTGCCGTCATACATAGTGATACTCCAATCAGACACGCTGATGCCCGACGTCAGCGACAGTTGTCTTTGGGAAAAGGCCCTGCCCATATACTTCAAGGTAAACAAGGCGGAAATATCCCGGAGTGACACCCAATTTATTGAACTTACTAAAGCCCTCAAAAACCTTAGCAAAGAGTTCAGTCTCTGTAAGCTGATGGTAATCAGGTCGAGCGCATCGCCCGAAGGCGGCTAGGACAACAACAAAAGACTCGCCCACAGACGATCCACCGCACTTGTTGACTCACTTAAGAGACATCTCGTAATACCCGACTCCACCGTGGAGGAAAGATATATGCACGAGGACTACGAAGGACTAAGGAGAATGCTCCTGAAATCCGACGCACCGTATAAAAATAAAGTTACTCAAGTTTAGGAAGTAAAGCTATATAACATTATTTAAATAAAAAAGGCTTTGAATACTTCCGTATTACACGGATTTTTGTATATTTGCAGTGTCAGAAACAATTATACAAAATCATTCAAAGCCATGTGCAAAGGTACAAAAATTATTTCAGAAATAAGCAATTTTTTCCAAGGAAATCAAAAATTTGCCCTTTTTCAAGCGTTTTCCATGCTTGTGGAGAAGATGAACGTAAGCAACAAGATGCTTGGTGGAGACAAGAAGCCAAACTGCAAGTTGACCAATCTCCAGATATTTCATCTTCTTCTCATCATGCCGTTCTGTGACATCAAAGGTATTTCCCATTACGCCAATTCCGTACTCAGCCGTATGTTCTCCCACGTGTCCCAGCGCAGCATACTCGGCTTCAAGGCCCTTACCATGTGCTGGAGCGACGGCAAAACAGTCCTTGGACTGGAACAGTGCCTGTTGGGTGAGGAAGGGCAGAACGAGAAGAAACCGCAGGGGCTTACAGTGGAAGACTATGGTGTGGGCACGAGCCTGATGCTGCCTTGGAGCTGACATGGCGGACTTCTATCTCAACGGCAGCGCCAATCCTCACAACGACAACAGTTTCGACACGAAGTATCTCTATCATAACAAGGCGTTCCTCATTGAGTCGCCCGTCATCAATTCCTCAAACTCAAGGGTGTGCATCCCCGTCTTCGACAGCATGCCGTCGGGTATCAACGGCGTATATGCTGACGAGGAGAAGGATAATGGCCCGATTTACGACCTCTTAGGAAGAAAGGTTAAGACCGTAAGACGGGGAGTCTATATTCAGGGGAGGAGGAAAGCCTTAATAAATGAAGAGTGAAGAATGTTTTAAATGAATTATTATTCCTGCTCCTCAAGATACCACTTGGAGTATTCGACGTAGTGCTGACCGAAGCTCTCGGCTTGGTTCTCCTTGGTTTTCTTGATGAACTTGGCGGGAACTCCGCCCCATAGTTCGTGAGGACCTATCTTGGTGTTCTGAAGCACCAAGGCTCCGGCTGCCACTACCGCTCCCTCGCCCACGTCGCAGTGGTCGAGCAATGTGGCTCCCATGCCTATTAGCGCACCGTCGCGGATGGTGCAGGCATGAACGGTAGCGTTATGTCCGATGGTGACGTCGTTGCCAATTACCGTAGGGCCGGTGGTGTTGGTGACGTGGATGCACGAACCGTCCTGAACGTTTGTGCGGTTGCCAATGGTGATGGGAGCAACGTCGCCGCGCACCACGGCATTAAACCAGATGGAACATTCGTCGCCCATAGTCACTTCGCCAACTATTGTAGCATTCTCACTGAAATAGCAGTCCTTGCCCCACTTCGGGGTAAGACCTTTGATGGATTTTATTAGTGCCATTGTATTTATATATTATTTAATAATGTACGTAATATCATTGCAAAAGTAACTATTTTTTCGCACACGGGCAAACTTTTGCGTCTTAAATTTGCATAATAGAGGCTTTTTAGCTACCTTTGCAATGACAAAACATACAATATCATTATGGAAACAGGATTGACTTATACAAGCAAGACGGTGGTGGACGAACGGAACACCGCCATAGCATTGGGTTCGGGCGACATGCCCGTGTTTGCCACTCCGGCAATGATGGCACTGATGGAGAATGCGGCTATGCTCGCTGTGAAAGAGCATCTGCCCGAAGGTTCAACAACAGTGGGAGGACATATCGAGTCTTCTCATATCAAGCCGTCGCCTTTAGGGGCGGAGGTGGAGGCTACTGCCACTCTCGACAAGGTGGATGGCAGGAAGTTATATTTCACGGTTGTGGCTCGACAAGGGAATGACATTATTGGCGAGGGGAAGCACCTGCGATTCATAGTTGACCGCGAGCGCTTTCTTGCTAAGCTTTAGTTTATATTGAACACTGAGATATTTATTATTAAACACAGAGACACGGAGGTACAGAGTTTTTTTATTTGAACACAAAGAAACGAAGAGACAAAGTGGTTTTTCGCTAAAGGAAGATACAGAGAGCAGCTTAGCTGCTTACAAAAGCCACAAAGGTTTTCGTCCGCAGGGCTTCGTGGCAACTTTTAAGTTGCTTGTTGTCTTTGTATCTAAAGAAAAACTTTGTTCCTTTGTACCTTTGTGTTTTATAAAAAAACTCTGTATCTCCAATAAACTTAAAAAACAAAACTCTGTATCTCTGTGCCTCTGTGTTTAAAATACAACATCAGTCGAATTTCTGTATGCGATAAATTATCGCATGCTCGAGGGTGAGGGGCTTGTTGTGGGCGAAGAAGACCGTGCCCGTTGCGGGAGCCTTCACCTCTTCGAGCACACTGCTGTCGTAGGGGTCGAGGATGCGGGCAAGCACCTGACCTTCCTTGACGTGCGGCCCTGCCCCAACCATGCGATAGAAGATACCGGCACGACGTGAGGTGACATTCACCAGTTCCTCCTCGTCGAGCACTATTGACTCATATCCCGCGTTCTGCACTCGGATGTCGAGCACATGAATCTTTTTGAGGAAGCGCAGTATGGAGTCTATGGTCTGTCCGCTGGTGGAATCCTCCACATAGTTCGTCTGTCCAGCATATATGGAGAAAGCCTTTGTGCCCCATATCTGCCAGTTGTAGTTGAGCAAGGTGGTGTCGAAAGGCAATGGTTTGCGCACCGTTACGAACGGCATGCCGAAGAGCTGTGCCGTATCGACATCCTCATAGCCTGTCTTTAGCATACGCACATGAGGCACAAAGTCTCCCGGCATATAAAAACTTGCCATCTGCATACCGTATTCAAAGTCCTTGATATACTCAAACACGGCAGCGGCTATGCGCTGTGTGGTCTCGCCCTTGTCATATCCCGGGAACATGCGGTTGATGTCGGTGCCATCCATCGCCCAGAACCTTTTCGACACATTCATCGAAAAGGGATTGCACGAGGGTATCACGAGTATGCTCTTGCCGTCGGCAATCTTTCCGCGCAGTTCAGCGTCCCTGAGAGCCTCAACTATGCGTGCGCAGATATACTGCTGTTGTATCTCGTCGCCACGCATCGCTCCCACTATAGCCACAGTCTTCTCTCCGTCTCCAAACCAATATCCATTAATCTGGAAAGTGTCCCGATAAGGTGACTTCATCTCAAATATAGTCTCAATTCTCATAGAACTTTAATTCTTTAATCCTTTAATTCTTTAATTTCAAATTTCACTCATGAAATTTGAACACCCTCGCCATCAGCGACCCCTCATACACTATGGGATATGCACGTATGGTGAACATATACCCCTCAACGGGCGAAACCACCCGGCTTAGTATCTTGCCGGTCATCGGCTCTACAATCTGACCTATCTCCTCGCCCTCGGCAACCACCACTCCGCACTTGAGTTCGGTGATGAATATGCCGGAGGTTTCGGCGTTCAGAAACTCCACCTTGTCGCCCTTGCACACTATCGGGTCGGAAATCAGGCTCTGGTCAACGTCGCCCTTCCACATCCCCAACTCCTTCATCAGGTTGAAAATGCCGAGAGTCAGGCGGTTGCACATCTTGTGGTTGATGCGCTGCCCCACTCCCAACTCAGCCACAAGACACTTGGTGCCGGTGGAGTTGAGCGAATGGGCAAGCGTGGATTCCAACACTGTGGCAGCGTCATGCACCCACACGAAGTCGATGTTCAGATGCTGGGCGAGCGGCACAAGCTCTGCTTCGTTGAGCACGTTGATTCTCACCTGCGGGGTCTCCCTGAGGTAAAGGTTGCTTGAATGAATGTCGAACACGAGGTCGGCCCCCTTAAGGTCTTCCACGATGAGGTGGGCAGCCTGCTCGACCATGGTGCCGTTGGGGTTGCCGGGGAAGATGCGGTTCATGTCGAGGTCGAAGTTGGGGATGCCTCTTTGTATTGTGTCAATGCCCAATGGGTTGAGGGCGGGGTATATCTCCACCGTGCCGTCGAGCAGTTCGGGATGCTCGTTAAGTTGTTTTGCCACGAGATAGCAAACCATCTGACCTTCGAGTTCATCACCATGGGTTCCCGTGACTATACACACCCGCCTGTTTCCTTTCCCGTTTTTAATAATGTTTTTCCTTATCGCGAACCGCTCGTTTACGGGCAGTGCCGTCGATACTATAGTTTTTATCATATTTCTTTTAATGTAACACTTATTTGAGTTTGCTGCAATGCCTGTCCGCCGTAGATACCGCGGCTTACGGGGCAGTCGGAAGCATCACGTCCATGGGCAAGTTTCACGTAGCCGTAGATGATGCGGCAGTCGTTGGTGGGGTCGAAACCAATCCAACTGTATCCGTCATACACCTCCACCCATGCGTGAGTCTCTCCCGTGCCTTCCATAAAACCGCAGACATAGCGTGCGGGTATTCCGCTCGCGCGACAATATCCAATCATCAGATGGGCATAGTCCTGACACACACCCTGCAAGGTCTGCATCACCTGGGCTGCGGTTGTCTCCACATCAGTGGAAAAAGGCACATAGGTCATCATCGCATACACCCTATGGCATATCTTCTGAGCCACGTCGCTGGCATGCCCCCGCCCTGCGTCCCCTTCAGTAGCAGTGCCCGTCGCGTCAGCATCGAGTTCAGTCAACCTCGTCTGCACGAGATAAACAGGATTGAATCCCCTCTCGCTCCTGATGAGATACGGCGACATCGACACTATCCCCGCACTGACGTAAGCCAAGGAAAGATGACCTTCTCGCTGTGAGCCATATATGATTCGGTTGCCCAGTTGATCTACCCCCCTTGTCAGGCGGAACTCTGGCGAGATAATCAGGTGTTCCTCGTCGATGGTCATATATGCCCCCACCACAGGCTGACACCTGAGCAGGACGGCATGGTTGACCACCGGTTCGCTGAACGAGACTATTGTCTGATAATTGTATATGTATCGCTTCATACCCTCACGAGCTGGTTGACGTACTTGATCAGTTTGCCCTTGTATTCGGCATCGGACAGATTGAACTGGCTCTCCACAATCATATTGTCCAACTGACTCTCGATATTGGCATCCAAGGCTCCCGTCATCTCCTTGCAATAACGCTTGAGCGAGTCGTAGGCAAGCGACAGACGGCGGTAGGGATAACCAAAGCGGGTGAGCATGTCTATATTCTCAACGTTGCGACCTATCATCATGATATTTAGAGCCTTGTGGTTCTGCAGACGCTGTTCAGCCGAGCCCCAGAACGCCAACGACCAGTCGATAACGGGTTGCAGGGCAGAGAGATTCATCTCGTGTGCCGCCTTGAGTTTCTTCATCAGTGCTATACTCATCTCAAGATAGCTCAGGGTTTCCGACATGATGTCCTCACGCAGCATCATGGCATTGTCCATGGCATAACGCTGCGCCGAAATCACCGACGAGCAGTTTGCGTCGTCATAGAGCATACCGAAGGTAAACTCGTCATTTGTCTTATACACTCCCTCTACGTCCAGCAAGTCCCAGAACGCGAGGTAATCGTCCTCGTGACCGTCGATCATCTTGTCACAACACTTGTTCATCTGATGCAATGTGAGATAAACCCTCATCTCATACCTTCCCAGCCAGTAAAGCCTATTTGCCTTAGCCGCTGATATTATATCACTCTTTACCATCTTTAATCCTTTAATCCTTTAATTTTTTAATCCTTTAATTCTTTAATTCACTCCACCATCACCCACGTGTCCTTAAATCCTCCTCCTTGCGAAGAGTTGACAACAAAGGAGTCGGGATTGCGCGAGAAGCGGGTCAAACCGCTCTTCCACACCTTGGTCTCATTGCCCGTAACGACAAACGCTCTCAGGTCGGCCTTGCGCCATACCAGCTCGCCGTCCTCAAGTATCTCAAGGTCCTTGAAATCCACAACCTCCTGGGCAATCCACCTTCTTGGATATTTCTCCACCAAACCCTTAAGCTCCGCAAGTTTTTCGGGAGCAAGCTCCGAGCCGAACACCACTCCATAGCCTCCAGCCTCACTCACATCCTTGATGACAAGCTTGTCGATGTTAGCCATCACATAGTCGTAATCCTCCTTGAAATACGGCAGGTAGGTGGGTGCATTCTGCAATATCGACTCCTCGCCGAGATAATACTTCACCATCTTCGGCACGAAGTAGTATATACCCTTGTCGTCAGCCACACCGTTGCCGATGGCATTGATGAGAGCCACATTGCCAGCCTTGTAGGCCTGCATCACGTTGGGGATTCCCAACAGCGACGACGGTTCGAACATCATCGGGTCCATATACTCGTCGCTCACACGGCGGTAGATACATCCCACGCGGGTTTTCTCCTTAAATATTCCGGCATAATACACCTTGTCGTCCTCCACGAAAAGGTCGCCTGGATAAGCCAATGTGGCTCCTGTCTTCTCAGCGAAATAAGAATGTTCGAAGAATGCGGAGTTGAATCTTCCCGGAGTGAGTATCACGGCGATGCCGCGCTCCTGGTTCATGTCGTCCATCATCTGGCGCAGCATGTCGGCATAGTCGCGGTTGTCAGCCACCGAGTTGGTGGAGAATGTCTGTGGCGACACCTTGCGGGTTATCATCCTGGCTATCATCGGGTAACTTGCGCCCGAAGGTATGCGCAGGTTGTCCTCCAACACATACCACTGTCCGTCCTTGCCCTCCACGAGGTCGATACCGGCGATGTGGGCATACACCTTTCCCGCAGGACTGATGCCCTCGCATTGTGGCATATAGCCCTTGGAGGAATAGACGAACTCCTCGGGCACCACGCCGTCCTTGATGATTTTCTTCTCGTGATAAATGTCCCACAGGAACATGTTGAGGGCGCGCACGCGCTGTTCCAAACCACGCTCCAGATAATCCCAGTCTTTCTTGGGAATGATTCTGGGCACAGAGTCAAAGGGGAAAAGCTGTTCGTTGAATATGCCCTTCTTGTAAACCCCGAAACGGACTCCAAACCGTTCCATCCATTTGTTGACAGTGTCTCTGCTGTCTGTCAGTTCCTTAATATTAATTCCCATACTACATATTGCGTTTGTGACATTTTGTTATATTTTCAGGTGCAAAATTATACATTTTGTCTGAAATAACCAAATATTTTCGGAAGAAAAGTAAGGATAGTTTAGTTTTTGCTTGCTTTTTAACACTTATGACACATATTGTGCATAATATGTCACATAAATACCTTCGCTCCTATATATACAGTGCGCGGTTGGGTTGGACCATAGAAGTAGCCCGAGTCGCGGTATGTGCCCTTGTCGAGGTCTTTCTGGAAGACATCGAGGATGTTCTGCACTCCGGCATTGAGCTGCAACTTTATGCGTCCGCCCATCCCGAAGGTGTATGCCACCTTTGCCGATAGGTCGATGAAGTCGGGGGTATGCACCATCCCATCCTTATTTATATATGTATATTCATATCCCTCGGGCACTGCGTCCACGGGGGCGAAGTGAGGCACGTGCATCTTGCCTGTATATACGCCCGAGAGCGACAGGTCGAGAGCCTTCACGGGCTGCACGCTCATCGTGAAATATCCATATACATTCGGAGTGCGTGGCATGTCGCGCACTGCCTCTACGTCGGGATCCTCGCTCCATGTGGTCAGTTCCTTGTATCTGCTGCGCTGCAGGGTCAGTCCTGCCTGTACATAGAAGTTGGTGCCGTGTGCCGCCTTGGCGTCGAAGTTCACTCCATACACGTTGGCGCCGCTTCCGTTGCGTCGCTCCTGAATACTGTTGTCCTGGGCGTCATAACCGATGTTCTGCAGATAGAAGACGTTGGAGAGCGAGGTGTAGAACGCCTCGGCAAGGAGGTTTATCTGGAAATGTCCCGCCTGGATTGACCAGTCGAGCGAACCGCTGAAACTGTTCGAACGCTCGGGTTTGAGTCCGTCGGCAAGTTGGATGAGCACTCCCTCGCCCCCCACTGCCGTCACATGTAGGTCTTCGTCGTAAGCCTGTGGAGCGCGGAATCCCGTTGACCATGTCAGTCGCGCCTGGATATTGTCGTTGGGTTTCCACATCATGTTCACTCGCGGACTGAGGATGGGGTTGTCGATGAGGTTATGGCTGTCGAGACGTAGTCCGGCAAGTAGAGTCACCTGACTGATCTTCCATTCCGACTGCACGAATCCACTGGCTATCTTCACGTCCTGTCTCAGGTCGCGGTCATATCCCGTCATGATGTCGTGGAGCGAGTTATACTGGTATTCCAGTCCCGCGGTCAGTGTCGCAGGGGCAAAGACGAGTTGTTTGAGCTTGCCGTTGTATGTGGCTCCCCCCACGTATGTCAGGTCCTTGGTCTTGCCGTATGCGTCGGGATTCTGCTGCGCTCCGTAATAGCTGTTCCTGTCAACATGCTGCACTGATGAATATATCGACAGCTTGTGGGCATACTCCTTCCAGAACAAGTCATAGTTCACGCCACCACTGTTTATTATATGTCGTGTCTGTTCGGTGATGTCGCTGAGATGGGGTTCGAGGTCAAACTTGTTTCCTCCGCGCCTGAACTCGTTGGTTGTATGGTATTCTATTCCGAGACGGCTCATCACTGTGGGACGATAGTAGCCTCGCAGTCCGAAGGTATGCGCATTGAGCTTGCCAATTTCCGAAAAGCCGTCACCATCGTCATCGTATGGCATACGGTTGCGGTATGACTGGTACAGGGCAAGCCCATACACATTATCCTTTGACACTAT
>JALFIX010000123.1 GCA_022775105.1 Prevotella sp.
GTTGAGAGGGTTAACAGCCTGCTCGCCAGTCATCAGTCTATAGTGCTCACTGCTCCTCCCGGGGCGGGAAAGTCCACCTTGCTTCCGCTCACCGTTGTTGATGCCGTGGGCGAGGGCAAGGTGATTGTGGTTGAACCGCGACGTATTGCCGCCATCCAGATTGCCGCGAGAATGTCATATATGATAGGCGAGAGAGTGGGCGCGACGGTGGGCTATCGCGTGCGTTTCGACTCCTGTGTCTCTGATGCCACCCGCTTCGAGGTCGTAACCGAGGGAATACTTGTCAGGATGCTGATGGATGACCCCACGCTCGACGGAGTGGCAGTGGTGATGTTCGACGAGTTCCATGAGCGCAGCATTGCTTCCGACACAGCCCTTGCCCTTACGCGCGAATCGCAGCAAGTCATACGTCCCGACCTGCGCATAGTACTTATGTCGGCCACTATCGACACGGCAATGCTTTGCCAGAGTCTCGACGCTCCGTTGGTGGAGAGCAAGGGACGTATGTTTGATGTTGATATACGTCATATCGAAGAGGCTGACGTGCAGAACTGCGCCCGCCAGGTGGCTTCGGCTGTGATGATGGCTCATCGTGAACACAAGGGAGACATACTTGCCTTCCTTCCTGGACAGGCTGAGATAATGAGATGCTCGGAGATACTTGGCGACTCGCTTGGGGCCACAGCCATAATGCCATTATACGGAATGCTCACGCCCCAGCAGCAGAGCAGGGCGATTATGCCCTCGGCAGATGGGGAGAGGAAGGTGGTGCTTGCCACAAGCATTGCCGAGACCTCGCTTACGATAGAAGGCGTGAGGATTGTGGTGGATTCGGGATTCTGCCGCCGCATGGTGTTCGACCCTCGCAGTGGTCTCAGCCATCTTGACACAGTCCGCATATCCATGGATATGGCAAGGCAGCGCACGGGTAGGGCAGGACGAGTAGGCGAGGGCATCTGTTATCGCCTATGGACCAAAGCCACGGAACTAAGGATGGACGACTGCCGCCAGCCGGAGATATTGGAGGCTGACCTTGCGCCAGTTTTATTGAGTGTCGCCTCGTGGGGTTCCGATGACATTATGGCTTTGCCGTGGCTCACCTTGCCACCTCAGTCTCACGTGGTTCAGGCTCGCCAATTGTTGCTCTCGCTTGGTGCCATCGGCGAGGACGGAAGAATCACACCGCACGGCAATGAGCTTGCCAAACTGCCCTGCCATCCGCGTATTGCCCAGATGCTTGTCAAGGCATCCGACAATGCGCTTAAGGCTCTTGCCGCCGACATCGCAGCCGTATTGGAGGAGAAGGATGTACTGAACACCGATACCGATGCCGACATAAACACCCGTATTGCCCTGCTGCGTGATGCCCGCCGCACCCGCCGTCCCGGACGCTGGACAAGGATTATCGCCATAGCCGAACAATATCGCCGTATGGTTCATGCACCCGAGGACAACACCATACCTTCAGTATATTCAGCCGGACAATTGATAGCATACGCTTATCCCGAGAGAATAGCCTTTGCCACGGATGACGGAAAGTTCAAACTTGCGGGCGGAAACGTCGCCACGCTCGATGCTGCGGATGACCTCTCGGCCTGTGAGCTTCTTGCCGTGGCTTCGCTTGGGATGAGGATATTCCTCGCCGCTCCATTGTCCAAGGACGACCTTTCAGAC
This sequence comes from Prevotella sp., assembly GCA_022775105.1. Lineage (GTDB taxonomy): Bacteria > Bacteroidota > Bacteroidia > Bacteroidales > Bacteroidaceae > Prevotella. The sequence goes on from JALFIX010000123.1 coordinate 1,675, forward strand.
ATAGCTCAATGGAGGGAGAATGTCTATTGGGACAGCAAGCAGGGCAGGGTAGTTGCAAGGCGTGAACTGCGGGTTGGAGCCATAGTGCTCGATACCCGCCCCATCGACGAGGATGTGCGCGACCGCATAAACGGGGCAATATGTTCGGCAGCCAAGAAGGAAGGATTGGGAATGTTTGATTTCGGCGATACAGTGCAGTCATTGCAGCGTCGCATAGCCGCCGTCTCTCTGTGGCATCCCGAATTGGCGTTGCCCGATGTATCCAGCCGTCCTTGCCTCAGTTGCCGAGTGGCTGCCTTTGTATATAGGCAAGGCGGTCACAGTGGCTGATTTGCGCAAGATAAGCATTGAGGATGTTGTCTGGGGAATGTTGACCTACGATCAGCAGCAGTCGGTGGATTCATTGGCCCCCACCCATATACAAGTGCCCACAGGCAGTCGCATCCGCATTGACTATCGTCATGGAGCCGAGTCACCAGTATTAAGCGTGCGCCTTCAGGAGTGTTTCGGACTTACCGACACTCCCTGCGTTGATGGCGGCAAGCGTCAGGTATTGATGGAGCTTCTCTCTCCTGGCTTCAAGCCAGTTCAGCTCACCCAAGACCTGTCCAGTTTTTGGGCGACCACGTATTTCGAGGTGCGCAAGGAACTTCGCCGCCGCTATCCCAAGCATTATTGGCCAGACAATCCCCTTAATGCAGATGCAGTGAGGGGAGTGAAGAGACGGTAGTCTGATTGTTTAATAACAGCCAGTCTATATTGTTTAATTCTGGTGTCTATAATATATTATGAATCCGTATCCGTTTTACATTCCGCAGTGGGGAACTGTCATTCCCCATTGCGAAACGTATAACGAAGTTGCTATCTTGATACAATTACAATAGCTATCGAGATAAAATCAAGATGCCTGTCTTGCATACATATAGATATGCGGAGTAAGAGGCAGATAACAATGACTATTTGTTAGTCTTGTCACAAGTCTTCTTACATTCTGAGGCTTTCTTGCAGCAGCTGCTATTCTGTTCTCCAGACTTCTTGCTGCAAGCTTTCTCTTTCGACTTGCAAGCCTTCTTGCAGTCGGCAGTCTTTTTGTCGCAAGCCTTCTTGCATTCGGCAGCCTTCTGGCAGCACTCTTTCTTCTCACACTTCTTTTCGCCGTCCTTCTTGACGTTGCTCTGTGCGTTAGCTGAGATGGCCATTGCCATCATCACAGCCAGGGATAACATAAATTTCTTCATACTTTAATACTTTAATTCTTTAATTTTTTAATATTTTAATTTTTAATATTCGCCTCTTCCAATCCGTAGCCGTTCTTCTTGTCAATCACCTTAAGATAAAGGGCAAGGAAGAAAGCCGCAATACCGAAGCAGGCAAAGATTACGAGAGGAATGGTATAGTTATAAGGAATGAACTCTGCGCCGGCTTCCTTGGCTGCAATGACGGCAGGATTGTCGGCATTGGCTGACGCTAAGACGCTACCGATAAGCATTGGAACGAAGCAAAGACCGATGTTCTGCACCCAGAAGATGAGACAGTAGGCACTGCCAAGCACTTTCTCGTCGATAATCTTCGGAACACTGGGCCACAGGGCAGCAGGAACCAAGGCAAACGACACACCAAGGAGAACAATGGTGGAGTAGGCAATGAGGTAGCTGTGGGTGGCAGGCAGGATGAATGCAAACACGAGGTGGCAAGCTATCAGCAGGATGGCTCCCCAGATGAGCATTGTGGCACCCTTGCCCTTGTGGTCGAGGAACGAGCCAAGGAACGGGGTGATTACTGCAGCGCCAATCGGGAACCAACGGAAGATGTTGCTGGCATCCGACGGAGAGATACCGTCGAGGTTGCACTGCAGCATGTTGGCACCGTAACGCTGGAATGGGAAGATGGCTGAATAGTAGAGCACGCAGAGCAGTGCCACTACCCAGAAGATGCGGCTGGTGAGGATAATCTTCAGGTCGGAAGCCTTGAACTCCTCCTCGCTCTCACCGCTTGCTCCGTCGATACCCATCTGCTTGTCGAGCTTCTTGTCCATGAAGGTGAAGACGGTGAAGGTGATGAGACCTATGAAGAGCAGGGCAGTGCAGAATCCTACAGGACCTGACACTCCGCCCATCTTGTCGGCGAGGATAGGGGAGATGGAGAAGATGGCGAACACACCGATGCGGGCGATAGCCATCTCAAGACCCATGGCGAGAGCCATTTCCTTACCCTTAAACCATTTGGCAATTGCCTTTGAAACAGTGGTTCCCGCCATCTCGCAGCCGCAGCCGAAGATCATGAAACCGAAGGAAGCCAACTTGGCTGAGGCTGGCATGGATGTCCACCATGAGTCGAGCCATGTGGCAAAGGCTGAACCAACGAATGCATCGCTGATGGCATAGAACTTGATGCAGGCTCCGATAAACATCATTGAAGCTGAAAGCTCGCCTGTGAAGCGGATTCCGCATTTGTCGAGGATTACTCCGGCTACGATGAGGAAGCCGAACACATTGAGGATGTATTCGCCGGCAGCGTATGTGCCGAATACATCAGGACTCCATCCGCGTTCTTTTTCAATAAGGGACTGCAGTGGAGACATCACATCTACAAACATGTAGCCAAAGAACATCATCGAGGCTACGAGAACGAGCGCTGTCCATCGTGCGGCTGCGCTGTCATTCAGTTTTTTCTGGATTATTTCTGTCATTTCTTTTTTTGTTTTGAACACAGAGACACGGAGGTACAGAGATATTTTATTTTAAGTTTTATGAAGATACAGAGTTCTCATTTTAAAACTCTGTATCTCTGTGTCTCTGTGTTTTCATTTTTCATTGACTTTGTCGATGGCTGGCTTCACCTCAGCATAGCTCGAGCAAGCTCGGTTCTGCATTCGGTTCGCGCAGCCATTCTTCATTCTTCATTCTTCATTCTTCATTCTTCACTCTTCCCTCTTCATTTCTTAAGCCATCTGTCGAGCCAACCGAAGAAGGTGCGCTGCCAGAGGATGCCGTTCTGGGGCTTGAGCACCCAGTGGTTCTCGTCGGGATAGATGAGGAGTTCGGCGGGGATGCCCTTCATGCGGGCGGCATTGAAGGCTCCCATGCCCTGGTTGTAGTTGATGCGGTAGTCCATCTCGCCATGGATGCAGAGGATGGGAGTGTCCCATTTATCCACGAAGCGGTGGGGCGACTGGGCGTAGGTCTTGCGGGCATCGGCAGTCTGGTTCTTGTTCCAGAAGGCATCATCGTATTCCCAGTTGCTGAACCATGCCTCCTCGGTGTCGGTGTACATCGATTCGAGGTTGAAGGCACCGTCGTGGGATATGAAGCACTTGAAGCGCTTGTCGTGATTGCCGGCAAGCCAATAGACGCTGAATCCGCCAAAGCTGGCACCCACGGCACCAAGACGGTTCTTGTCAACGTATGGCAGGTTCTGAGCCGCATCGTCGATGGCAGAGAGATAGTCGCGCATGCACTGGCCTGTCCAGTCGCTGCTGACAGCCTCGTTCCACTCATGTCCGAATCCGGGCAGACCGCGGCGGTTGGGGGCTATGATGACATATCCGTGAGCTGCCATAATCTGGAAATTCCAACGGTAGCTCCAGAACTGGCTTACAGGACTCTGAGGTCCGCCCTCGCAGAAGAGCAGGGTGGGATATTTCTTGTTGGGGTCGAAGTTGGAGGGAAGGATAACCCATGTGAGCATATCCTTGCCGTCGGTGGTTTTCACCCATCGTTTCTCCACCTTACCGAGCGAGAGCTGTGAGAGGATGTGCTCGTTCTCGCGGCTTATCTGCTCCACCTTGGTCTTCTTGATGTCCTTGCCGGGGGTAATCATGTAGATGTCGCTTGGAGCGGAGATGCTCTGGCGTGCGGCAAGCAGACGGTTGCCATTGTTGGCAAGTTGTATGCTTACAAGGTCTGCCTCGTCGTCAGTGAGCTGGGTAAGAGTGCCCTTGAGATTGACGTTGTAGAGGTTGACGCATCCGTGCCATACTCCTATGAATGAAAGGCTCTTGGAGTCAGGATTCCAACAGAAGGCATCCACGTTGGAATCGAAAGACGAGCTGATGTAGCTCTTCTCGCCTGTGGCGAGGTTATATACGCAGAGACGGTTGAGGTCAGCCTCATATCCGTCGCGAGCCATGCTCTGCCAAGCCACATAACGTCCGTCAGGAGAGAACTGCGGGTTCTGGTCGTAGCCGGGATTATTCTTGAGATTCTCCTCTGAGTTTACCGATTGGTCTTTCATGGTATGCGTCGGATCGACAGCTGGAGCCTTGTAGTCGGCAGGCTTGCAGAGGTTGCGTGTCTCGCGCGTACCTATATTATATATATAGATATCCGAGTCGGTGGATATGGCATATTGAAGTCCTGTCTTCTTGCGGCATGTATATGCAATAGATTTGGAATCGGGACTCCAGGCGAGCTGTTCTATGCCTCCGAATGGTTCCATCGGACATTCATAAGGTTCGCCCTTCAGTATGTCATAACCTTCGGTGATGCCGTTTGCGGTTACATCGGCAAGCCAGGGATGCTGGATGCTCTCAACATAATGATCCCAGTGGCGATACATGAGGTCGGTAACTACGCGACCGGTAGCCTTAGGCAAATCATCGGGATTCTTCTTGATAACCTCGTTGAAAGCCTGCGACTTAATGAGGATTACCTTCGTTCCGTCGGGCGAGAACTTGAATCCCTCGATACCTGCCTTGTCGTTGGTGAGCTGTTTTCTGTCGCTTCCGTCGGGATTCATTGTCCAAATCTGTCCTCCAGTGAGGAATGCGATTCGCTTGCCGCCCTCAATCCATGTAGGGTCGGTTTCGTTCTTCGACGCAGTGGTTAGTTGTCGGCGGTTGGAGCCGTCGGCATCCATGATGCAGATAACCTGGTGTCCCTTATTGGCCTTCACACTGTAATAGCCCACTTGGAATACCACCTGCTTACCGTCTGGCGAAGCTTCATACGCCCCTATGCGTCCCATAGCCCATAGAGCCTCGGGAGTCATCAGGTCGCTCTGCAGCTTGATGTTGCTTTTACCTATGTTCACGTCATCTTGAGCTTTGACGATGCCAGTGGCGGCGAGCATTGTCACCGCCAAGGCAATGTTTAACATTAATTTATTCATAATCAATAATCAGAAATCATTAATCATTCATCAATCATCAATTATCTCCTCTGCTGTTCACGCATCTTACGCATTTCCTCAGCCTGCTTCTGCATGGCTGCAAGTCTTGCAGCCATTCCGCTCTGCTGCTTCTTGGGATTGTTCTTGTTTTCCTTGTATTTAGCCTCAAGGATGGCAAGCAGCTTGGCATCGTCGGTAGTCTTGCGGAGCACCCACATGATGGCTGCACTGAAGAAGAGCGAGATGAAATAATAGAAGTTAAGACCGGCGGCATAGTCGTTGAACATGAAGAAGAACATCACTGGCATGAGATACATCATCCACTGCATCATCTTCATCTGTTCAGCCTGCTGGCCCACCATCTGGTCCTTCTGCTGGCGCATGCTCATGATAGAGTAGAGAATGTTGGCCACGCAGAACAATATACATGTGAGGCTCAGGTGGTCGCCAATGAGCCAGATGTTGGTGCCCCATTCGATGATTGGGTCGTATGTCGAGAGGTCGCCAATCCACAGGAAGCTCTCGCCGCGAAGCTGGATGGCATTAGGCACGAAGTTGAACATCGCAATCCAGATAGGCATCTGTATGAGCATTGGCAGACAGCCTCCGAGCGGACTCACTCCATACTGTGAGTAGAGCTGCATCATCGCCTGCTGCTTCATCATGGCATCCTCGGGCTTGTTGTATTGCTTGGTGGCCTCGTCGAGTTTCGGTTTGAGCACTCGCATCTTGGCTGAACTCATATAGCTCTTCTTGACCAAAGGATAGGTTATGGCCTTGAGGAGCATTGTTATGAGAATCAGTACGATACCCATATTGAAGCCCCACTGTGTGAGCCAGTCGAAGACGTAGATGGTAAACCAGCGGTTGATGAGCCTCACGATAGGCCATCCGAGATAAACGAGCTGCTGCATGTCGAGGTCCTTGTCGAATGAGCACTCGTCGTCAACATCCTTCAGCACCTGGAAGTCGTTGGGACCGAAATACATCTCCATCTCCGTGGGCACTGCACCTGTGGGGTCGAAGTCAGTCTTGAACTTTGCAAGGTATTGTTTGAGATAGCCCGAACCTTTTTCCTGCGGAATGCTTGAGAGCTGTGAGTTAGGTGCAATGTCGCCTTTGGGGATTAGTACAGAGCTGAAAAACTGGTCCTTGAAGGCGAGCCAGTCGATGGCTTTCTCCATCGGTTCGTCCACCACCTTCTCCGTCTCGCTGAGATAGTCCGAATCGTCGTTCTTCTCCTTGTATGTCAGTGTGGCATAGCGGTTTTCAAATGTGAAACCCTTCTCCTGCTGGCGGCACATTCCTTCCCATTCGATATCCACCTGTCGGTAGTTGGGGGCGAAGATACCGTCGAGTCCCTTGGTCTGCATCTGCATGTTCACTAAGTAGTTCTTGCCAAGTCGATAGCTGATGACAATCTCTCCTCCGTTTGCAGCCTCTGCCGTGAGAGTGAGGGTGGAGTCGGTGTGGTTTGACGGAGTGAAGAATAGGTCGGCAGTAACGATGTTTGTCTGCTTTCCCGCGAGCAGGAAGTTGAGTTTCTGCTCGTTGCCCGCGAAGAGGGTAAGGTCGTTGTCTCCCTTGATGTCCTTGAAGCCCATTAGTTTGGCTCCCGCCACATAACCTCCGTGGGTGTTGACCGTTAGTTGCAACTTGCTGTTTTTCAGCGTGAGCTGCTCGTTCTTGCCGTTCAGAGCCTTGTAGAAGAGTGCAGTGGTGTCACCTTGTGCAGCGGCGGCAGCTTGTTGCTTCTTGGCCTTCAGCTCGTTCTTCTGTGCGATTTCAGCCTTCTCGCGCAATGCGTTCTCTATTGAGTCCTGCTTGCGCTGTGCAGCGATTTCCTCCTCGGATGGTTGCACATACCACGAATAGCCGAAGAGTACGGCTGCCATGAGGATGAAACCGGTGATGGTGTTCTTGTTCATTTCTCTTTTTTCTATTTCTTTTTATGTTACTGTTTTTCGGTTTTGACAGAATACATGGATGCAGTCTTCACGAAATCCAGGAACAGCGGGTGCGGTTTGAGCACTGTGCTCTGGTATTCGGGATGGAACTGCGTTCCGATGAACCACTTCATGCCGGGGATTTCCACAATCTCCACGAGGTCGCTTTCGGGGTTGCGTCCCACACACTGCATTCCGTGGCGTTCGTATTCGGTGATGAATGAGTTGTTGAACTCATATCTGTGGCGGTGTCGCTCCTGGATATGCTCCTGCTTGTAGATGTCGAGCACCCGTGAGCCTTGTCGCAATACACACTCGTATGCTCCCAGTCGCATTGTTCCGCCCATGTTTGTTATGTCCTTCTGCTCCTCCATGATGTCGATGACATTGTGTGGAGTCTTCTCGTCCATCTCGCGACTGTTGGCATCGGCATAGCCCAGCACGTTGCGGGCAAACTCGATTACCATCATCTGCATACCGAGGCAGATGCCGAAGGTGGGTATGTCGTGCATACGGGTGTATTTGATGGCGGTTATCTTGCCCTCAATACCTCTCTGCCCGAATCCGGGACAGATTACCACGCCGTCGAGTCCCTTCAGTTTCACCTCCACGTCAGCTTCGGTGAGATTCTCCGAGTTGATAAAGTGGAGTACAGTCTTGCGGTCGTTATAAGTGCCTGCCTGATAGAGACTTTCGCGTATGCTCTTATAGGCATCCTGCAAGTCGTACTTGCCCACCAGTCCGATGTGAACCTCTTCCGTGGCCTTGTTTCTGCGCTCCAGGAAGTTGCGCCAAGGACCGAGTGTAGGAGTCTCGCCCACGGGCATGTCCAATTTGCGCAGTATGGCAGCGTCAAGACCCTGGTTTTGCATGTTCACTGGCACTTCGTATATTGAAGGCAGGTCCTCGCTCTGCACCACGCAGTTGATATCCACATTGCAGAACGATGCCACCTTTCTGAGTATTCCCTCGTCGAGGTGCTTCTCGGTGCGCAGCACCAGTATGTCGGGCTGTATGCCCTGGCTCTGCAGTTCCTTCACCGAGTGCTGCGTTGGCTTGGTCTTGAGCTCTCCCGCCGCCTTGAGGTATGGGATATATGTGAGGTGTATGCTCACAGCATTCTTTCCCATCTCCCATTTCATCTGTCTTATGGCTTCGAGAAAGGGTGCGCTCTCGATGTCGCCGATGGTACCGCCTATTTCCGTTATCACGAAATCATAGTGGTTCTTTTCGCCGAGGAATTTCACGTTGCGCTTGATCTCGTTGGTGATGTGCGGCACCACCTGTATTGTCTTTCCGAGATAGTCACCACGCCTCTCCTTGTCAATCACCGCCTTGTATATGCGTCCGGTGGTGAGCGAGTTTGCCCTTGTGGTCTGAATACCCGTGAATCGCTCGTAGTGGCCGAGGTCGAGGTCGGTCTCCATGCCATCCACGGTCACGTAACATTCGCCGTGCTCGTATGGGTTGAGCGTACCGGGGTCGATATTGATGTAGGGGTCGAACTTCTGTATGGTGATGTTGTATCCCCTTGCCTGTAACAACTTGCCGATAGACGACGAAATGATTCCCTTGCCAAGCGATGATACCACACCGCCTGTGACGAAAATGTACTTTGTTTGTGTCACTGTGTTATTATTTTAAAATGTTGTACTTTCTCGTAAATTACATTATTCAGGGGGCAAAGTTACAAAAAAAAATCCGTTTACGAAAGTTTTAGGCTACTTTTATCACTAAAAAAGTCTTGGTTAATATATTTTTAAATTTATCTTCTAAAAAAGTGGCGATATTTGATAATTTTGTCATACCTTTGCAGCAAATTTGCAGATTACACAGATGAAAAGATTCTTTTTGATGATGGCTTTCACCATAGCGCTGATGACTGACGTAGCCGCACAGCGACACAGGGTGAAAACAGTTGCCCCGATTGACTCAATGGCTACAGTGAACGCTTATCTCGACTCACTGCTGTCATACAGGCAGAAACAGATGTCTGAGGAAACTACGGAGACGGAATTGGACGGACGGTATTACAGGCTGTTCGCCCCGCTGACATTCTATCATTCCCCTGCCGGAAGGGCATTGGCTTTCTCCGCTGACAGCTTGGGTGAAGACGAGGTGACGGGCGAGGTGGATGCCGCCCTTATGGCATTGTATCTGCGTAGGCCTGACTTGGTGAAGAGCACCGAGACAAAGCTTGACAAGACAGGCTCGGTGAGGGATGATTTCGAAAAACCCGTCAAGAACGAGGTGGATATGTCAAAGGCTGTAGAGCCTGTGCCTGAGGCTCCTGTCTATGTGCCTCAAGGACTTGTTATACAGAAGCCTAACTTCTGGACGTTCAAGGGAGACAGCTACTTGCAGCTGATGCAGAATTTCGTGTCCGACAACTGGTATAAGGGCGGAGAGAGTAACTACTCGATGTTGGGACAGGTGACCCTTTCTGCCAACTATAATAACAAGGAGGGAGTGCAGATAGATAATATCCTTGAGCTAAAATTAGGATTCCAGACCTCACCGAGTGACACAGTTCATAAGTTCAAGACAAACAATGACATTATTCGATATACGGGACGATTCGGACTTCAGGCAATCAAGAATTGGAGCTATACACTTCAGGTGTTGGCTTATACCCAATTCACCCGTGGCTACAAGAGCAATAACACAAGGGTATATAGCGATTTCATGTCGCCGTTCAACCTCAACCTCGGTCTTGGTATGACTTACAACGTGAAGGCATTCAAGGGAAAGCTGACGGGAAAGGTTAACATATCGCCATTCTCATACAACTGGAAATACGTTGACCGCAAGGACCTTACAGGTCATTACGGAATTCCTGGCGACCATAATTCAATGGATGACTATGGTTCGCAGATTACGAGTGAACTACAGTGGGTGTTCTCCAATCAGGTGAAGTGGAAGACAAGGTTTTACTATTACACAACTTACAAGAGGACAGAGATGGAGTGGGAGAACACGATCAATTTGCGTATCAGCAAGTACATCACCACCAACATCTTCATCTATCCAAGATTCGACGACTCCGTAAAACGTGACAGTGACTTAGGCTATTGGCAATTCAAGGAATACTGCTCGCTGGGTGTGACGTATGCGTTTTGAAAATGAAGAGTGAAGAATGGGCTCCATTCTTCACTCTTCTTTTTATTTACTCTCCTCCATGTCTCCTTCAACATAGAGACGGGTCATTTCCACCTTGCCGTTGGTGCGCACGGTGATAGACTTCTTGAAGTGTCCGGGGAACTTGCCAGCTCCGTTGTAGGTCACTTTGATTTCACCCTTTTCTCCTGGTTTGATGGGTGCTTTGGTGTACTGTGGAACAGTGCAGCCACAGCTGGCTACGGCTTGGTTGATGACAAGTGGCTGGTCGCCCACGTTGGTGAAACCGAAGACGCAGGTCACGGTAGGTGATGACTCGGGGAATTTTCCGAAGTCATGAACCAATTTGTCAAACTTGATTTCTGCCTGTGCGCTGGCTGAGCAAACGCTCACTGCCAACAGGATAAACATAAACACAAACTTTTTCATCTTTTTTACCCTTTCTTATTTAATGGTTTATAAATTATTTCTTTGTAACAGCGTTGAACCTATATGGCATTCTTCTTTTTGGGCACGGAAATCCACGGCTTTTCAAGTCACGGCTTGGTTTGATTTCCTGCGCTAACGAGCCGTGTCTATACTTTAGTATTGCCTTTGGCAAATAAAGCCACTACCTATCGCGTAGCCCAGCCGTGTCTTTTTTTTAACATTTAAAATCATCAGAATCTCACGCTGAACTGCACGTCTGCCATGCTGTAGTTGTGCTTGGAGAGACTGCGGTCGTTTACGAATGAATACTCGGTCTGAATCTCTATGTTCTTGCAGAACAGATAGTTGAAACCAGCCTTGTATATGGTTTTGGCAGTGTCCCATGAGCCTGCGGGGCGATAGAGGTCATAGCGCGCCTTTGCCCTGAGCTTGCCGCGGATGATAGGGGCAACACAAGCCACATACACGGCATCAGCACGGTCGCCGAGCTTCTCGTTGAGGTTGCAGTCGCTCAGGTTGCTGCTCGTGTTGGCAGTGGTCTTGAATGCACCGCCCGTGTTGTGGATATACTCCGAGCGCAGCTGCCAGTCGGCATCCTTGTATTCAGCAGAGATGGCATAGCGATAGCGGCCCACCTTGCGTGTTCCGAATTGCTCAAGCATGCCGTCGGTCCATGCTCCGGTGCGGGCATAAGAGCCAACCCATCCGAATCCTCCGATGCGCATGCCCTTGATAGGAGACACCCACACACCGCCGATGACATCCTTCTGATTGCCGACATCCTTGCGGTTGATGCCCTGACCGTTGAACACGCCCACCTCGTAGTGGAGTAGGGTGCGGCCTTCGCTGTTGGGCAGCAAGTCACCCGACACCTGCACACCTATGTCGCGGCCACTGCTCGACTGCTCGCCAGTGCGGTCGTTGAATCCCGCTAACTTGAGCACACCCTGAGCCTGCGAGTTGAAGCCGATGTCGATGGGGTTCATCGGGTTCTCGTAGGTGAACGGACGCTTGAACTGTCCGATCTTCACCCTAAACTCCTTGTGCTTCAGCCATTCGAGGCTCATATCTACAATACGTGGCGACTCGCCGAAGGTGCTCGAATTGCCGTTCACCTGTCCTTGTATCTTATACTCGAAGTCGTTGAGTATGCGTCCCGTCATCACCAGTCTTATCAGACGTATGCTGAACGTGTTGCTGTTGTTGTTGTCCTGGAAGGTGGCGTTGTAATTTCCGATCATATAACCCGAAAACTTCGGTTTGCCGACGATGTCGCCCAACTTCACTTCCTTCTTTGCGGCTTCCGTCGCCGCATCCTCGGCATTCTCATCAATCTCCGCTGCATTCATCTGCAGCGATAAAGCAGCTGCCGCAGCAGCCCAAATAAATCTCTTATTCATAAATGTTTCTTTTATTTATTTTTGAACAAAGTCCACAAAGTTTTCTATACGCAAGGCTTTGTGGCGACTTTTAAGTCGCTTGTTATCTTTGTATCCAAAGAAGCCCTTTGTCCCTTTGTGTCTTTGTGTTTTAATAATTCTTCATTTCCAAAAGTACCACGTTTTCCACGTGCGGCGTGTGCGGGAACATGTCCACGGGCTGCACCTTCTCCACCTTGTACAGCGGGTCGAGCAGTTGCAGGTCTCTCGCCTGAGTGGCGGGATTGCAGCTCACATACACAATGCGCTTGGGAGCGGCGTTCATTATCACCTTCACCACGTCGGGATGCATTCCGGCACGTGGCGGGTCGGTGATGATAACATCCGGCTTGCCGTGCCCGGCTATGAAATCATCAGTCAGGATGTCCTTCATGTCGCCCGCAAAGAACGTCGTGTTGCCTATGCCGTTGATGGCGGAATTCACCTTGGCGTCCTCGATGGCCTCTGGCACATACTCGATGCCCACCACCTTGCTTGCCTTGCGCGCCACGAAGTTGGCTATCGTTCCAGTTCCGGTGTATAAGTCATACACCACCTCATTGCCCGTGAGCTGGGCGAATTCGCGCGCCACGCAATACAGGTGATATGCCTGGTCGGTATTGGTCTGGTAGAAGCTCTTCGGTCCCACCTTGAACCGCAGTTCCTCCATGTGCTCGAAGATATGGTCGTTGCCCTTGAACACTATTATGTCCTGGTCGCCTATGGTGTCGTTGCACTTCTGGTTGTTCACATACATGAGGGCGGTTATCTCGGGGAATGAGTCGGCTATGTGCTGCATTACTCCCAAGGCGCGCTCCTCGTCCCCCTCCACGTCGTAGTGGAACTGCACAATCACCATCCACTCTCCCGAGTTGGAGTTGCGTATGATGACGTCGCGCAGCAGTCCGTGCTGTTCCCTGAGGTCGAAGAACGATATGCCGTTCTCGAAGGCATAGTCGCGTATGGAATTGCGTATGCGGTTGTGCATGTCGTCCATCAGCCAGCATTTCTCGATGGGCAGAATCTTGTCGAACGCCCCCGTGATATGGAATCCAATGCCGTTCATGTTGTCATACTTGAATCCCGATGCCACCTGCTCACGTGTGAGCCATCTCTTGTTGCAGCATCCGAACTCCAGTTTGTTGCGGTAGGCCGTGGTCTTCTGCGAGCCGAGTATAGGCGAAATCTCCGGCAGCTCAACCTTACCGATTCGCCTCAGTTGGTCATACACCTGTTTCTGCTTGGCCTTGAGCTGCTCCTCGTATGGCAGGTTCTGCCACTTGCATCCTCCGCACACTCCGAAATGCTCGCAGAAAGGGGTCGCGCGTACCTTACTATATTCTATAAAGCGTATAACCTCCGCCTCGCAGTAGCTGTGCTTCTTTTTCTTCACCTGCAGGTCAACCACGTCTCCCGGCACACAGAATGGCACAAACACCACCATGTCACCCACGCGAACGAGTGATTTCCCCTCAGCTGCAACATCAGTGATGGTGACGTTCTCCAACACTGGTAATGGTTTCTTTTTTCTACTCATTTATGACTATAAATCTAAAATTCGGTGCAAAATTACAAATAAAATCATAAAATGTCATGCTGATATTGCATTTTTTCGCATTTTTTCTTGCATATTTCTTAGAAAAGTCGTATATTTGCACTATAATTTATGAAAAACGGGGTTTACGGACCCTAAGTAACCATATAATTCATTAAAACAATAAAATAAATAAGACAACTAACTTATGAGTGAAAAAAGAGTTTACACCTTCGGTAACGGTAAGGCCGAAGGAAACGCAAAAATGCGTGAGGAACTTGGTGGCAAGGGTGCAAACCTTGCCGAGATGAACCTTATTGGTGTGCCTGTGCCTCCTGGTTTTACAATCACAACCAGCTGCTGCAACGAGTATTATGAAGTTGGTCAGGAGAAGATCAAGGAAATTCTCCAGGACGAAGTCAATGCTGCAGTAAAGCACACCGAGGAGCTGATGAACTCCAAGTTCGGTGACGTGAAGAACCCGCTGCTCGTCAGCGTTCGCTCTGGTGCCCGCGCTTCAATGCCGGGTATGATGGATACAATCCTCAACCTCGGTCTCAACGACGAGGTGGCCGAAGGACTTGTGGCCAAGACAAACAATCCACACTTTGTCTATGACTCTTATCGCCGCTTCGTTCAGATGTACGGCGACGTGGTGCTCGAGATGAAGCCCGTGAACAAGGAAGACATCGACCCGTTCGAGGAGATCATCGAGAGCGTGAAGGCCGAGCGTGGCGTTAAGCTTGACAAGGACCTGTCAGTTGAGGAGCTCAAGAAGCTCGTCACACTGTTCAAGACCGCCATCAAGGAGCGCACAGGCAAGGACTTCCCCGACGACCCCATCGAGCAGCTTTGGGGAGCCATCTGCGCCGTGTTCCGCAGCTGGATGAACGAGCGTGCCATCCTTTATCGCAAGATGGAGGGTATTCCCGACGAGTGGGGAACAGCCGTCAGCGTTATGGCTATGGTATTCGGTAACATGGGCGACACATCAGCCACTGGTGTATGCTTCAGCCGTGATGCCGGAAATGGTGAGAACCTGTTCAACGGCGAGTATCTCGTCAACGCACAGGGTGAGGACGTTGTGGCAGGTATCCGCACTCCTCAGCAGATTACAAAGATTGGTTCGCAGCGCTGGGCAGAGCGCGCAGGAATCAGCGAAGAAGAGCGTGCAGCCAAGTATCCGTCGATGGAAGAGGCTATGCCGGAAATCTATGCTCAGCTTAACGATCTCCAGGACAAACTCGAAAAACACTATCATGACATGCAGGATATGGAATTCACCGTACAGGAGGGCAAACTCTGGTTCCTCCAGACCCGCAACGGAAAGCGTACGGGTACAGCTATGGTGAAGATTGCCATCGACCTTCTCCACGAGGGTATGATTGACGAGAAGAAAGCCATCATGCGTTGCGAGCCTCAGAAGCTCGACGAGTTGCTCCACCCCGTATTCGACAAGTTGGCCCTGCAGAAGGCTAAGGTCATCACTCAGGGTCTGCCTGCTTCTCCTGGAGCTGCTTGCGGTCAGATTGTGTTCCACGCCGACGACGCACAGGCATGGCATGCCGATGGTCACAAGGTCATCATGGTTCGTATCGAGACATCTCCCGAGGACCTCGCAGGTATGGCTTCCGCCGAGGGTATTCTCACAGCCCGTGGCGGTATGACCTCTCACGCAGCCGTTGTTGCCCGTGGTATGGGTAAGTGCTGTGTATCTGGTGCCGGTGGCATCAATGTTGACTATAAGGCCAAGACCGTTGAAATCGACGGCGTTGTATATAAGGAGGGCGACTATATTTCTCTGAATGGTACGACAGGTCAGGTATATGCAGGTGAAGTTCCTACTAAGGCAGCTGAACTCAGCGGCGACTTCAAGGAACTGATGGACCTCTGCGACAAATACACCAAGCTGCAGGTTCGCACAAATGCCGACACACCTCACGATGCACAGGTTGCCCGTGACTTCGGTGCCAAGGGTATCGGTCTTACACGTACAGAGCACATGTTCTTCGAGGACAAGAAGATTGTCGCCATGCGCGAGATGATTCTCTCTGAGACTGTTGAGGGTCGCGAGAAGGCACTTGCCAAGTTGCTGCCCTATCAGAAGGCCGACTTCAAGGGAATCCTCGAGGCTATGGACGGATGTCCCGTTAACATCCGCCTTCTCGATCCACCTCTCCACGAGTTCGTTCCCCACGATCTTGCAGGCCAGCAGACCATGGCTGACGAGATGGGTGTTGACATCGCCACTATCCAGCGTCGTGTGGCTTCTCTCGCCGAGAACAACCCGATGCTTGGTCACCGTGGTTGCCGTTTGGGAATCACATTCCCCGAGATTACAGCCATGCAGACTCGCGCTATCCTCTCGGCAGCTTGTGAGCTGAAGAAGGAAGGCAAAGACCCGAAGCCTGAGATTATGGTTCCGCTGATTGGTATCCTCTACGAGCTCAAGCAGCAGAAGGAGATTATCCAGAAGACAGCCAAGGAGGTATTCGCCGAGTATGGCGTCGAGATCGAGTTCGAAATCGGTACTATGATTGAGATACCTCGTGCAGCCCTCACTGCCGACCGCATCGCCACTGAGGCTGAGTACTTCTCATTCGGTACAAACGACCTCACTCAGATGACCTTCGGTTACAGCCGCGACGACATCGCCAGCTTCCTGCCCGTATATCTCGACAAGAAGATTCTGAAGGTTGACCCGTTCCAGGTTCTCGATCAGAATGGTGTCGGACAGCTCATCAAGATGGCAGTAGAGAAGGGTCGTGGCGTTCGTCCGAGCCTCCGCTGCGGTATCTGCGGTGAGCATGGAGGTGAGCCCAGCTCAGTTAAGTTCTGCGCTAAGATTGGCATGAACTATGCAAGCTGCTCTCCGTTCCGCGTGCCAATCGCACGTCTTGCAGCGGCGCAGGCCGCCGTCGAAGAATAATCGAAACGTGCTGAAAATTAGCTATATAAAGGGCAAGTATCTGGGAAACAGGTACTTGCCCTTAGTTTTTTGTGCATATTCTGCCTGTTCCAAATGCAGAATAAGAGGCCAAAATCAGGGCAAATGTTTCCCAAAAATCAGGAGCGTGTTTCCCAAGCCATTCATTTGTTTCCCAAAAAACACCGGATGTTTCCCAAAAAAATCTCGGTGTTTCCCAGATTTTAGAACTCTGCAAACAGGTATTTTATCACAATTTGAATAACCCAAAATAACAATTTTCAGCATGGCAACATTAAAAGCAATTGTAAAGTCAAGGACAAGAAACGGAATGTACAATGTATATATCCGTATTACTCAAAACAGACAGTTCGCTTACGTTAGAACATCATGGATGGTAAACGATAAGGGATTAAGTGATGATAAGAAAGACATCATTGATCCCTTCGTAATACAGCAAACTTCAATCTTGATAGAAAAGTTTTATAATATGCTTAATCAAGTTGATGCTTCTACGTGGTCAGCAAACGAAGTACTCACTTATGTGACCGACTATGGAAAAGACCTTTCTTTCTCTGATTACGCAAGAGCGCATATCGAGAAATTGATTAAAAGAGGACAGGAACGCACTTCACGTAACTATAAGTGGTCTCTGCAACATATGGAAAGATTCGCAGGGACAGACAATATCATGTTTTCACGTCTTACTTCTGCTTTCCTTAACCGATGGATAGAATCCCTTTCCACCACAACTCGAAGCAAAGAACAATATCCAGTATGTATGAGGGAGGTGTACAAAGCTGCCAGAAGAGAATTCAATGACGAAGAACGAGGAATACTTAAACTGAAGAATCCTTGGAGTAATGTCACTATCCCAAGAAGTGATGTGCCAGAGAAGCGTGCCATTCCTGCAAGCAAATTGCGTGCATTCTTCAATGTCGTTCCAGATAGAAGTAAATTCACTCACCCACTAATGGAAGTTGGTTAGGATGTGGCATTGATTTCATTCTGTATGTGCGGCTTAAATGCTGTGGACATATTTAATGCGAAGAAGAATCAGTACGATGGGAACATCTTCCACTACGAACGCCAGTAGACAAGGTCGACACGTTCGGACAGAGGTTACTTTGAAGTTCGTGTACCAGCATTCTTGAAACCAACATTTGAGAAGTATCTCACAAAAGATGAACGTTCTCCGTGGTTGTTTAACTTCCACGATCGTTTAGCAACATCTGATTCTTTCTGTGCAAACGTCAATACGGGCATTAAGCAGATTTGGGAAAAGGTAGAGCCAGGTTACAGAGCATCGCTCTATGCCTTTAGACACAGTTGGGCAACCATAGCCCAGAACGAATGTGGAGCAACAATGAATGATGTTGATTTTGGACTCAACCATTCTATCAACAGAATGGCAAAAGTATATGTCAAGATAGATTTCACTCCTGCGTGGATTCTTAACGAAAAGGTAATCGATTTTGTGTTCTTCACTGATCACGAGTCAAAGTACATCGAAAAAGAGGATAAGTCATTTGAGAAAATATCAAAGTACAACTATGTCCGTGCTGAAGCCTTTGTTATGGGTAAACAGGTTTGTGCTATAGAAGATACAGGCTTTTCTAATGTTGATCAGGTAATGGACAAACTTGTGACTATCCTACCTAAGAATATTCACAATGCTCGAGTTCAGTTCAAGATAACCAATGTTGATAAAAACTTGACTCAGATGTATCAACGTCTGATTCCATAAAACAGTTTTCTCTTTTAACTGATACTTATACAAAAAAACTCAGATACAGTATTGTGCTGCATCTGAGTTTTTTAATGTACTTCTCGAACCTGGCTACAGAATGTAATTCTGCTGAATGTTTGCGAGTTTCTGTAGATCTATCAACCTGTAGCGTTTCTTGCCTGGTGACACCCTACACGGCTTTAACTTACCATTCCTAATCCACCGTTCAACATCTGCCCTACCAAACATCTTGAACGCTTTGGCCTGGCTGATTTCAAGCTGACCTTTTTCTACTTGATGTATCTTCAATGCAATCCTTGTTGCAAGATCTGTGACAAACTGGTCGTAAGTGACCGTTTTATCCGAGAATATTATTTCTGTATTATTGTTCATTGTCTATGTGCTTATGATTACGTAAATGGAGAGGCTACCTCCGTATCTAAATCGATTCGATTGCAAAGGTAGCCCCTCAGAATCATAAGAATAATAATATCAACTATATAGGTACTGGAATATAGTTGTTATATCGTTGAACATATCATATTTGCTTATCTTTCTTGCATCTTAGATACTTTCTTTCAACTTCTTTACAAAAGCATTGCATGTGGCTTCAAAGCCAATATCTTCCATCTTGTTCAAGGAAGATTTTTCCTTTGCGAGTTTGACATTCTTTGCCTGTGACAACCCGCATCTGAGATGACGGGCACGAAGTGGCTGGTTATTGGCTGATGAAGAAATCAGCCTGTTCTCCTCAATAATCATCTGCCATGAGAAAGGCAATAAGCCATATTGCCTAAGAGCACCGAAGAATAGTGCGACATGTCTATTGACATTTGCTTGCAATGGTGCGTTCAGTTTGCATTTGAATAGATTTGCCATGTCATTCTCTGAGACATCCTGTCTGAAGAGTTTTGTAGTGTTGACAAAATCCGTGATGAGACTGATCTGCTTCTCTGAGAAATTGGCAAGACTCTCTCTTTCTGGCTCGATGCTGCTGCCAGTGTTAAACAGATGCTCCATCTGATGATAGTCTTCCTCATCAAAACTTCCTTTTGAAAAGAAGAAATTGACAAGGTCTCGACGTTCTTCAAGGAGTTCCTTGATGCTAAAGACGTGCATCACATGAAGTCGCATTTGCTCTTCACGTGTACACGATGTAGGAAGATGGTATGCAAAGAAATCATTCACAAAACGAGAGTAGTTCTTCTCTCCTTTGAGGATTTCACACTGGTACTGCTCATAAGCAGCACGATAGAGTTGCCAAAGTTCATTCTCAGGCAACTCTTTCTCTTCTTTCTTTGTACAGCTTGGATAGCATGGACACAAAAAGAGAGAGAACGAAGTTGTTTTTTAACTGCTTCATTTTCTTTTTGTGTTAAGTTTATATTAAGAATAATACATGCCACACAAACGTATGCCATAGTACTGTATAATAATGTTTTCTTTCTTTTCTCATGCATATTTGGGCAAATTAGTGCAAAGTTATACAATCATGGTGCAGCCTATTCGCACTGATGTCATAAAGTAATATATACCCTTATTATATTACAGTTTTCTATTAGTATGATATATTCAGATGCAAATAAGTGATGAAAAGACATAGGAATCCAACCACATGAAACGAAAGTGGCTATATAGTTACTATATAATTTCTCCTATATAGTAACATAATCCCATAAAGCATCACTATCAATATACCTTTGCATCCGAATCGATTCACAACGAGGGTGGCTCCCTCTATTGTATCACTCAAAACAATTAAAGAAATGGCGAAAAAAGACATCGAGCAACTTTCAAGACGAATAGAATTCTTGGAAATGCAAATAAAAGAGTTGAAGACTGTGGATCCAGGTGTGGTGAACGAAAAGTTGAAATCGTTAGAAGATGCGATTTACACCACAAAGGAAATCCTTAACATGAAGGATGTGTGCCAATACCTTGACATATCTAAGAGTCTTCTTTACAAGCTCACTTGTAGTGGTGAAATACCTCATTTTAAGCCACGTGGTAAAATGATTTTCTTTGAGAAGAAAGAGCTAATAGCGTGGATTAAGAGAAACAAGGTAAACGACCAAGAGTTATCCAACCTGTCCGTAAACATGGAATCAATAGAATCAAGTAAAGATGAAGAA
>JALFIX010000129.1 GCA_022775105.1 Prevotella sp.
ATTGGTATTCAGTTCATACGGATACTTCTTTCGTATCTGGGATATCACATCAATAATGCTGCCCGAACCTGTTCCTCCCGCAAGACCAGCACATACGTGGAAGGTGACATCGTTGTCGTTGGAGGCTTGCTGAAGGCGAACAACAGCAGCCTGAAGTACGTTGTTGAAGTTATCTTTGCTGTTCTTGTCAGCAAGGTTATTGGCTATAAGCATACGTCCCAATCGACGACGCTGCCCACCAATACCCGCCGAGATGAGCGGTCCCATATGCTGGTCGATGAGTTGTTTGTCACTTTCGTTTATAAATGACTGAAGACCAGGATACATATTAAGATTCTGTATCATAGAGGCATTGATTCCGTTAATGTTCACTTTCTGTGCCTCACCAAGATGCACACTCTTGCCCAAGACCTTCCAACCAGTACGGTCGTTAAGGTCAGCTGGGGATGAATCTACATAGATATAGTCGAGAAATACTCCTCCGCCTGGTTCATTGCTTCTGAACTCTTCATATACTCTCTTGCGGAACTCACGAAGCACCTTGCCTCCCGTACCGCCTAATCCGATAATAAGATGATTTGACATACTATATTGAATTTAAGTTTTTAAAAATTCTTTGTTAAAAAGACTCGTCACTAAAACTTGATAGACCTGTAGTACTGCAACCTGCATAACCGCCACTTGAGCGTTTGGAGTAAGCGCTCTTGCAATCCATTGTCTTGATAGCCACTATCGTTGCCACAACAAGGAATCCCAAGCACCACATCAATCTACGAAAGATATACCATCGCAGATAATCCTTTATTTCCATTACTATGGCATGGGGCAACTCCTGCACAGTGTAACCGGTAAAGGCACCAGTATCGAAATAATTGGAAAGAATGGGAAACTCAGAAACAAGATTCTCCACAATTGCTGTTGATTCCGGACCACTGATTTCCTTCTGTGGATCTCCTGACAATATGCCGCCAATAACCACACCTATGACATCTGATAGTCCACCGCCACCAAGAACAGTCTGAACGAGTTCGCTCAAACCAAAGCCTTCGCCACGGTTCTCTTGCGCTCGATTTACCATCTCTGTGAGCTGTTGTTCATAAAAGTCGGTAGTGTTGATAATCTTTATCGCACCTGATATCATCGTGCTCTGAAAACCAACAAAAACAAACAACACGACACCCACGACGTATGTCCATGGAGACAACTGGGCATTCTTAAACCATCCTTTCAATGCTATAAGGAACAAGGCCATACAAACGGCCGAAATAAGGAATCCCCAAATAAGGCTTCCTGCAGAAAACTTACATATTTCAAAAAAAGCTCCCATAGACTATACTTTATCAATAAATATTATTTTTAGTTACGATTAGACAAACACATGTTATTAGGGCATGTTTCCATGTCAACTGAGTTTGCGGATATTAATCCACGGCGCAAAGATAATAATAATTTTTGAGAAAATGCAATAAATGTTGTTTTTTTATTATTTATCCTATATTTTTTTTTCATTTTAACTGTATTTTTAATCTTTATTCAGCCGAACACGCGCAGATTCTTCATCTTCTTACTCGGATAGTATTAAGCAATATCTTTTGATTCCCCATAATTGGATATATTTACCTTTTGAAAAAACATATGAATAGCAAAGCGACCCGCAGGCATCGTTGCCTGCGGGTCGCACTATGTTTTTTTTATTCCCACTCGATTGTGGAAGGGGGTTTTGAGGAGATGTCATAGCATACGCGGTTGACTCCCTTCACCTTGTTTATTATCTCGTTGGAGACTTTTGCCATGAAGTCGTAGGGCAGATGTGCCCAGTCGGCGGTCATGGCGTCGGTGGAGGTGACGGCACGGAGGGCTACGGGATGCTCGTAGGTGCGCTCGTCGCCCATCACGCCTACACTGCGGACAGTGGAGAGGAGGACTGTGCCTGCCTGCCAAATCTGGTCGTAGAGTGATACCTCAATCTCGCCGTCGGTCATCTCGGCGGGCACACCGGCTGCCAACACCTTGCGGGCTTCCTCGCCGGAAAGCTTCACCTTGTAGTCGCGCAAGCCGCGGATGTAGATGTCGTCGGCATCCTGAAGGATGCGCACCTTCTCGGGAGTGATGTCACCAAGGATGCGGACGGCAAGTCCGGGACCGGGGAAGGGATGACGGGTGATGAGATGCTCCGGCATACCAAGCTGACGGCCCACACGGCGCACCTCGTCCTTGAACAGCCACTTGAGTGGCTCGCAGAGCTGCAAGTGCATCTCCTTGGGCAGACCGCCCACATTGTGGTGGCTCTTGATCACCTTTCCGGTGATGTTGAGACTCTCGATGCGGTCGGGATAGATGGTGCCCTGACCAAGCCACTTGGCTCCGGTAATCTTCTTTGCCTCGGCATTGAACACCTCGACGAAGTCGCGACCGATAATCTTGCGCTTCTGCTCGGGATCGGTCACTCCTGCAAGGTCGGCGAAGAACTTCTCGCTGGCATCCACTCCGATGACATTCAGACCGAGACATTCATAATCGTGCATCACATCACGGAACTCGTTCTTGCGCAACATTCCGTGGTCAACGAATATACAGGTGAGGTTCTTGCCGATGGCACGGTTGAGCAATACGGCACATACCGAAGAATCCACTCCACCTGAAAGACCGAGGATGACACGGTCGTCGCCCAACTGCTCTTTCAGTTCGGCAACGGTGGTATCGACAAACGAGGCGGCACTCCAGCTCTGGGTTGAGCCGCAGATGTCAACCACGAAGTTCTTCAGGAGTTGTGTTCCCTGCAAGGTATGGAATACCTCTGGATGGAATTGCACTGCCCAAACAGCCTCATTTTTGGCTGCATAGGCGGCAAATTTGACGTCATTCGTGGAGGCGATGCACTCGAAGCCCTCGGGGATGGCGGTGATGGTGTCACCATGGCTCATCCACACCTGGGAATTCTGCTCAAATCCCTTGAACAGGGGATTAGAGGTATCGACTGTTGAGAGATGAGCGCGACCATACTCGCGAGAGTCAGCCTTCTCAACCTTTCCTCCGAGGGTGTGCGAGATGAACTGCGCACCATAGCAGATGCCTAATACCGGCAATCGACCTACGAACTGGCTCAAGTCAACCTTGAAAGCCTCGGGGTCGTGCACCGAATAGGGCGAACCGCTGAGGATGACTCCAATCACCGAGGGGTCGTCCTTGGGGAACTTGTTGTAGGGAAGAATCTCGCAGAAGGTGTCGAGCTCTCTGACGCGACGGCCAATGAGCTGGGTCGTCTGTGACCCGAAATCGAGGATAATAATCTTCTGGTCCATTGTTCTTTACATTATTATATTATATATATGAATTAAATTGTTTATTATCTATGAGGATAAAGAAGTTAAAGGCGAATGAATTTTTCCGCCTCGCTGAGTGAGCCTATTTTTCCGACATCGAGCAGACGGAGGTCGGCCTTGAGATAACCGCGAACGTCTGCCTTCTGACATGCGTCGAGATAAAAGTCGATGATGCCAAACTTGTCGGGCCACTCTGCCATCAGAGGAAACAAGCGAGGCGAGAAGACGTGGATGCCGGAGAAAGCCAAGTGCGGCCCCCCCGCCCCCCGGTGGGGGGAGTCCTGCGCATCCGTAAATCCCCCCACTGGGGGGTGGGGGGACTGTGGCTTCTTCTCCCCCGTCTTCACATTTATCCATTCCCTCAGCCTCATCTCATCATCAAATATCAGATAGCGGGATGTCTCTCTCTTACTGACAAGCAGTGTGGCATCATGGTTGGCGGCAGAGTCGTATAATTTGGCGAGATTTGTATTGCTCAATATATCCACGTTATGGATAAGGATGGGCGACGAGGGGTCGAAGAGCGGAACAGCCTTGCGGATGCCGCCTCCTGTGTCGAGCAGTTGGTTGCTCTCGTCGCTGATGCGTATGTCAAGACCGAAGTTGCTGTTGGCTTTGAGATAGTCGATAATCTGATCCGCAAAGTGATGGACATTCACCACAATGCGCTCAAAGCCCCCCGCCTTAAGGTTCATAATGACGTGCCAGAGCAGAGGCTCTCCCCCTACCCTAACCAATGCCTTTGGCATCGTGTCTGTCAGCGGACGCAAGCGGGTTCCAAGTCCCGCCGCAAATATCATTGCCTGCCTCATTGTCAAAATTTTCGATTTTGAGATTAAAATATTAAAACATTAAAATATTAAAGTTTACCACCACTCAGGGCTTTAATTCTTTAATTTCCATTTTGAGCTTGAAGCTCAAAATGGACTCCCTGTTCGCGGTGAATTATCTTCACTTCCACTCCAAATTTCTCGTGGATATGCTCGCCGAGATGCTGGGCGGAATACACACTGCGGTGCTGGCCTCCGGTGCATCCGAAACAGAACATCAGCGAGGTGAAGCCACGCTGGATATAACGGCGCACATGGGCATCAGCCAACTTATACACCGAGTCGAGGAAGGTGAGTATCTCGCCGTCATCCTCAAGGAATCGGATTACAGGCTCGTCGAGACCAGTGAGTTTCTTATACGGCTCATAACGTCCTGGATTATGAGTGCTGCGGCAGTCGAAGACGTATCCTCCACCATTGCCCGAAGGGTCTTCGGGGATTCCCTTGCGATATGAGAAGCTATATACGGTGACAACAAGCGGACCTCTGCCGTCATATTTCGAGAAGGTGGCTGGACCGTCTTGCGGATGAGCCTGATAGATGTTCTTGTCGGTCACCTTGTAGCCATCCGAGCGGTTGGCTGCGGGCTGCTCAATCTTGGCAAACTGCGGCAAAAGGGTGAGTTTCTGCAACACTTCCACCATATAGGGATATGGGAAGTTGTTGTCGTGAAGCAATTCGCGCAGGTTGTTGATAGCAGGAGGTATGGAGTCGATGAAGTGCTTCTTGTGCTCGAAATATCCACGGAATCCGTATGCGCCAAGCACTTGCAATGTACGGAAGAGCACGAAGAGACTAAGCCTCTCGGCAAAATGGCGAACAGAAGGCACTTCGGTATAGTTTTTCAGCGAATAGTAGTATTCATACACGAGTTCGCGACGCAATTTATGCGAGTATTTTGCCGATGCCTGCCAAAGGAATGAGGCGAGGTCGTAGTAATAAGGTCCCTTGCGTCCGCCCTGGAAGTCGATGAACCACGGATTGCCTTCTGCGTCGAGCATGATATTGCGCGCCTGGAAGTCGCGATAGAGGAAACTCTCCATCTTCTCCTCTGTCAGGTCGTTGGCAAACATACGGAAGTTTGCCTCCAACTTAAGTTCGTTGAAGTCGATGTCGGTGGTCTTGAGGAAACAATACTTGAAGTAGTTGAGGTCGAAGAGCACACTGTCGGTATCAAACTCCGGTTGGGGATAGCACTGTGTGAAATCTAACCCACGAGCACCGCGTATCTGCACATTTGGCAATTGGCGTATTGTTTTGATGAGCAGTTCTTTCTCCTTGACATTATATCGCCCGCCTGCCTCGCGACCTCCCTTGAGCGCGTCGAAAAGCGACACACTGCCAAGGTCTTGCTGGAGATAACATAGTTCGTCGTCGCTCACGGCAAGTATCTTGGGAACGGGAAGACGCCTCTTGGCGAAATGATTGCTGAGATATATGAATGCGTGGTCCTCGTCGCGACTTGTCCCGACAACACCCACAACGGTTGCTCCGTCCTTGTCGGCAAAGCGGTAGTACTTGCGGTTGCTGCCCGCACCAGGGAGTGCTGTCACGCTCACCGGGTCGCCACCTGCCCACTGCCGATATAATTGCAAAATATTCTGTTCTGCTTCCATAAAATATATAATAATGTGCAAAATTACGCATAATTTCTGAAATCGCCAAAGAAAAGACAATATTTTATATGTTTTTAGGGAAAGAGATTTGAACACTCAACTATTCTGCTGGTATAATTTTAAACACAAAGACACGAAGAAACAAAGCATTTCGACCTCTACGGTTGGGGACGCGTAGCCTCTGGGAGCGTGGGCGTCTCGCCCGCGGCCTGTCGAGAAAGCATATTTCTCTCCTGCAATTATTATGATTACTCTATAGGCAGGCCGCGGGCGAGACGCCCACGCTCCCAGAGGCATCCGCATCAGACAGCGGGCGAGGTGGGCGTTCCCTTCAACCGTACAAGTCGAAGCATTAAAAAACATATTCGCCTGACAGTTACAAAGCTGTTTATAGGGACTTCATACTACGAAATCAACGAAGAAATGAACTTTTTTACACCAAATCATTAAAAAAAGCGGCAAAAAATTTGCAGATTCGCAGAAAATGTGTACCTTTGCAGCCGTAAAACTTAAAAATACATATAGAATATGAATACAATGAACAATAACATTTGGTGGTGGCGCAACTCGAGATTCAAATAATCGCGGGCTATGTTGCCATACCTATATATCAAGATATAAGAGAGGCTCATCGCACACGCGGTGAGCTTCTTTTTTTTGACAGTAAGAACAAGATAAAAAAATATATATGAAGAAATCGTTTTTAGTAGATGAAAAAGGCTTTTACGGAGATTTCGGAGGTTCATACGTTCCGGAAATCCTGTATGCCACTGTAGAGAAACTGAGGGAGCAGTACCTTCCGATTCTTGAATCCAAGGAGTTTCAGGATGAATACATGTCACTGCTCCGCGACTATGTCGGTCGCCCCTCGCCTTTGTACTTCGCACGCCGAATGAGTGAGCGCTATGGTTGTCAGCTCTATCTCAAGCGCGAGGATCTCAACCACACCGGTGCTCACAAAATCAACAACACCATCGGTCAGATCTTGTTGGCGAAGAAGATGGGCAAGAAGCGAATCATTGCCGAGACCGGTGCCGGACAGCACGGTGTGGCCACTGCTACAGTGTGCGCACTTATGGACATGCCTTGCGTGGTGTATCAGGGTGCGCTCGACGTTGAGCGACAGCACACCAACGTTGAGAGAATGAAGATGTTGGGAGCGGAGGTGAGACCTGTGAAGACTGGCAACTGGACTCTGAAGGACGCCACCAACGAGGCAATCCGCGACTGGTGCTGCCATCCCTCCGACACATTCTATATCATCGGTTCTACCGTGGGACCTCATCCCTACCCCGACCTTGTGGCCCGACTGCAGAGCATCATCTCAAAGGAAATCAAGGAACAGTTGCAGGAGAAAATCGGTCGCGACTATCCCGACTATCTCATGGCTTGCGTGGGCGGAGGCTCGAATGCCGCCGGAACGATTTATCATTACATCGACGACGAGAGAGTGAAGATTGTGCTTGCCGAAGCTGGAGGACAGGGCGTGGAGACTGGACATACCGCTGCTACCATACATGCCGGAAGACTGGGTATCCTTCATGGGTCGAGGACATTGGTGATGCAGACTCCCGACGGACAAATCATTGAGGCTGAGAGCATCTCGGCAGGACTCGACTATCCCGGCATCGGACCTATGCATGCCAACTTGGCATCTCAACACCGTGCCACGGTATATTCCATCAACGACGACGAGGCTGTGAAGGCTGCCTACGAACTCACACGCACCGAAGGTATCATTCCCGCACTGGAGAGCGCACATGCCTTGGGAGTATTGCCGAAGATGAAGTTCAAGCCCGAGGATGTGGTGGTGCTCACCGTCAGCGGACGTGGCGACAAGGATGTGGAAACTTATTTGTCTAACAAACAAATGGCGGGAGAGTATGGCAATTTCTGATTGCATCAGAAATTGCAATTAAAGAATTAAAGTATTAAAAAATTAAAGTTCGTTATACATTAATATAATATGGACAAGGTATTCTCATATTCAACGGCGAGCCGGACGCTGCTTGCTGACCTATATACCCCGGTGGGTATATACATGAGACTGAGGGACATATATCCGCAGAGCGCACTGATGGAGAGCTCGGACTATCACGACTCCAACAACAGTCACTCGTTCATCGGTATCAACCCCATCGCTTCGGTGGCAATCAGTCACGGTGAGGCTATATGCACATTCCCCGACGGCGAGACCACACGTCATGAGGTCAACCGCGAATACCGCTCGGACAAGGCCATCAACTCGTTTATACAGAGATTCAAGGTGGAGGGCGAAAATGCCGCTTACTGCGGACTATATGGATATACCGCATTCAATGCCGTGAGATATTTCGAGGACATCCCTGTGAAGGACACCACGATGGAGAAGAACGATGCTCCCGACATGATGTATATTCTGTATAGGGACCTTATCGTCTTCGACCATTTCAACAATAAATTGACTATCATCACATTAGGTGACAAGTCGGCTCTCGACGACATCTATCGTCAGATGAACAAGGCTAATGTTCATGCCTACGGTTTCCATCCTGTGGGCGACACGACATCGCCACTCACCGACGATGAGCATAAGGCGAATATCCGCAAGGGTATCAAGCACTGTCTGCGTGGCGATGTCTTCCAGATTGTCATAGCACGCAGGTTTATCCAGAGATATGAGGGCGACGACTTCATGCTCTATCGCGCCCTGCGCTCCATCAATCCCTCGCCATATCTCTTCTATTTCGACTTCGGCGGATTCCGAATCTTCGGCTCTTCTCCCGAGACTCACTGCCGCATCGAAGGACACAAGGCATATATCGATCCAATAGCCGGAACAACCAAGCGCACCGGAGATGCAGAGGCCGACCGCAAGGCTGCGGAATATCTGCGCAACGACGCCAAGGAGAATGCGGAGCATGTGATGCTGGTGGATCTCGCACGCAACGACCTCAGCCGCAACTGCCACGATGTGAAGGTGGATTTCTACAAAGACCTCCAATACTACTCTCACGTGGTGCATCTTGTATCTCGCGTGAGCGGTACGCTCGACGAGGGAGCCGACCCTATCAAGGCTTTCATCGACACATTCCCCGCAGGCACTCTCTCGGGTGCGCCGAAGGTAAGGGCCATGCAACTCATCAGCGAGATTGAGCCTCACAACCGCGGAGCGTATGGAGGTTGCATAGGATTCATCGGTCTCGACGGTTCGCTCAACCAGGCCATCACCATCCGCACATTTGTTTCGCGCAACGGCGAACTGTGGTTCCAGGCCGGCGGAGGCATCGTGGCAAAGAGCGACGAGGAATACGAACTGCAGGAAGTGAACAACAAACTCGGTGCATTGCGCCGTGCAATATTAATGGCTGAAGAAATGTAGTGTTATGAAAATAGTTATCATTGACAATTACGACTCGTTTACATATAATCTGAGTCATCTGATTAAGGAGATTGGAGCGGAAGTGACCGTTATTCGCAACGACCAGTTCACTCTCAACCAACTGGAACCGTTTGACAAAATCGTTCTTAGCCCAGGCCCTGGCATCCCTTCGGAAGCAGGACTGCTGCTCGATGTCATCAAGACATACAAGGGGCGCAAACCAATACTTGGCGTTTGCCTTGGTCATCAGGCCATCGGCGAGGTGTTTGGCGGCATACTCGAAAACCTCAGCGACGTGTTCCATGGTGTGGCTACCGAAGGTACGCAGTTCTCCAACGACTATATCTTCGACTCGCTGCCCAAGCGCATCACGATGGGCAGATACCACTCATGGGTGGTGAGCCGCGAGAACTTCCCCACTTGTCTTGAGGTGACCGCAGTGAGCGACGAGGGACAAATCATGGCCCTCAAGCATAAGAACTACGACATCCATGGCATACAGTTCCATCCCGAATCTGTGCTCACCCCCGAGGGCAAGACTATCGTAAAGAACTTCATTGAACGCCAATGAACTTTAATCTTTTAATTATTTAATCTTTTAATTTCAAAATAAAATTTTGACCTTATGCAAACAATGAAAGATATCCTCAACAGAATGTTGAATCATGAGGAACTGACAAGAGAAGAGACTAAGGACATTCTCATCGGAATAACGAAAAGTGAATTTCCCAACGAGCAGATTACGGCTCTGCTCACAGCATTGCAGATGCGCGGAATAACTGTGGATGAACTGCTCGGCTTCCGCGACGGAATACTCGAAACGGGTGTGCCTGTGCCACTGGATTGCGACAGATATATCGATGTCGTCGGCACTGGAGGCGACCGCAAGAACACATTCAATATCTCCACCACATCGTGCTTCGTAATCGCAGGTGCGGGATATAAGGTGGCTAAGCACGGCAACTATGCCGCAACGAGCACAAGTGGTGCTTCAAACGTGATAGCCAACCACGGCGTGACTTTCACGGATGATATCGACAAGCTCAACCGTTGCATCAACGAGTGCGGCATCGTTTATCTGCATGCACAACTCTTTGCCAAGGCGATGAAGTTTGTGGGTCCCATCCGCAAGGCACTGCAGTTCCCGACTTGCTTCAACCTGCTCGGTCCGATTGTCAATCCATCCAAACCGCAATGCCAGTTGCTCGGTGTGGCAAATCTCGACCAGATGCGCCTATATAATAATGTATATCAGAAAATCGGCATCGACTATGGTATCGTCAACAGTATCGACGGATATGACGAAATATCGCTCACTGGCGACTTCAAGGTGACTACCAACAACTACGAGCGTATCTTCAAACCATCCGACCTCGGATTCGGCATCACAAAACCAGAAGAACTTCGTGCCGGCGCCGACGAGAAGGAGGCGAAGGAGATTTTCGACAACGTGCTTGCCAACACCGCCTTGCCAGCACAGAAAAACGTGGTGCTTGCCAATGCAGCCTTCGGTATCCAGGTGCTCGAAAAGGGAAAGAAGGACATCGAGGAGTGTGTGGAGATTGCACGCGAGTCAATAGACAGCGGAAAGGCTCTCGCCACATTCAAAAAGTTTGTCAAACTCAATTCCTAATCCCTAATTCCTAATTCCTAATTAAGAAAGATGGACATCTTAGAAGAAATAGTAGCCCACAAGCGCATTGAGGTGGAACAGTTCAAGCAGGTGCTGTCGGAAAAGGAGATACACCAAAGGGTGGAAACCATGATGGCATCACCGGAAGGCAGCGGCGTCCCCTCGATGAAAAAGGCGATTTCTGAATCACCTACGGGCATAATAGCGGAGTTCAAACGCAAGTCTCCGTCAAAAGGATGGATAAAAGAGGATGGACAGGCTGACATTATCCCTCTGGATTATCAGAAGAATGGGGCATCTGCCATCAGTATTCTGACCGACGAGAAATACTTCGGAGGCAAGGACGAGTTTATCGTCAAGGCGAGACAGTCGGGAGTGACAATTCCAGTATTGTACAAGAATTTCGTCATCGACGAATATCAGCTCTTCCAAGCCCGCCTCTGCGGAGCGTCTGCCGCACTGCTGATTGCAGCCGAACTGTCGAAAGCAGAATGTCGCAACCTGTTGCGCACTGCCCACGAACTACAATTGGAGGTGTTGCTCGAAATGCACAGCGAGGAGGAACTGGAATACGCCGACTTGGAACCCGACCTTTGCGGTATCAACAACCGCAATCTCGGCACCTTCATCACCTCTGTTGACAACTCCTTCCGTCTGGCATCCCTCCTGCCCAAAGAAGCCGTCAAGGTGAGTGAAAGCGGTATATCCAATCCCGCCACCATCCGTCAGCTCCAAGCCGCCGGATTCCATGGTTTCCTCATAGGCGAGTGCTTCATGAAAGTAGAGAATCCAGGCTCCGCCCTCTCACATTTCATAAAAGAAATAATATGACAATAAAAATCTGCGGCATGCGCGAGCCCGACAACATCCGCGCCATATCCTGGACAGGAGTGACATGGATGGGAATGATCTTCTGGCCGAAGTCATCACGCTATGTCTCCGACCTCTCGGCTGCCGACGCCATCCCCGAAGGCATCACACGAGTGGGTGTCTTTGTCAATCAGTCTCAAGCTGAGATAGCCGACATCGCACATCGATGCAGCCTCGATGTCATTCAGCTCCACGGCAGTGAGACGGCGGAATACATCAGGCAACTGCGTCCTATGCTGCATGAGGATTGCAAGGTGATGAAGGCCATCAGCGTGGAGAGTGCTGACGACATCAAGAAGGCAGCGGATTACGAATCTGCCACCTCCTCCCCCATCGCCGACATACTTCTATTCGACACGAAATGCAAGACGGTTGGCGGCAGCGGCATACAGTTTGACTGGTCAGTCCTCAAGGACTACAACGGCAATCTGCCCTTCCTCCTCAGCGGTGGCATAGGTCCCGGCGATGCAGAAAGGCTCTCCCATTTCCATCATCCCAAGATGACAGGCATAGACCTCAACTCCCGCTTCGAGACAGCCCCCGGCATAAAAGATGAAGCCCCCCTCGCCGCCTTCATAAAAGAAGTCTCCCCCTCCCCCCTACACCACCCTACACCACCTACACCCCCCTACAAAAAAAGAAAAAATCATGAATAAAATCAACAACCTCTTCGCCAATAAAGGCGACAAAAAACTTCTTTCGCTGTATTTCTGCTCGGGCTGCCCAAAGCTCGACTGCACTGGCGATGTAATCAAAACAATGGAACGCCGAGGCATCGACTTCATCGAGGTAGGCATCCCATTCAGTGACCCAATGGCCGACGGCCCTGTTATCCAGGATGCTGCCACAACAGCCCTGCGCAACGGACAGACGCTGAAGAACCTGTTCGCCCAACTCACTGCCATCAAGGATGAGGTGAGCATACCGCTCATTCTCATGGGTTATCTCAACCCCATCATGAACTACGGCTACGATGCTTTCTTCGCCGAGTGCGTGAAGAGCGGCGTGTCGGGAGTCATCATCCCCGACCTTCCCTTCAAGGACTATCTCGACGAGATCAAGCCCATGGCAGACAAGTATGACATCCGCGTCATCATGCTCATCACTCCCGAAACGAGTGAGGACAGGATAAGATTCATCGACGAGCACACCGACGGATTCATCTATATGGTGTCTTCCGCAGCAACCACTGGAGCGAAGAAGAGTTTCGACGAGACCAAGCAGGAATACTTCCGTCGCATCAATGCGATGAACCTGCGCAATCCGCGAATGATTGGCTTTGGCATCAGCAACAAGCAGACCCTCGAAAGCGCACAGGCTAATGCCGCCGGTGCCATCATCGGTTCGAAGTTCGTCACCCTGCTCAAGGAGGCAGACGGCAATGCCGACAAGGCTCTCGACCGCCTCTTTGCCGCTCTTGCCGAATAAGGGCATTTATATAACACAGAGGCACTGAGACACAGAGTTCTATTTAATTTTTCTCTGTATCTCCGTGTCTCTATGTTCATTTTATTAAAAAATAATGGGCTTTTCTTTGCAGTTTGAAAAAAAAATCGTATCTTTGCCCCCATAAAACAGAAATCTTTAAATAAAACAAATTAAAAAAGTATGAAGTACATCAAGTTATTGCTTGCTCTTCTGCTATTGCCCGCCGTGGCTCTTGCCGACGGATGGGACACACAATACAAGCAGATAGAACAGAGCATCCGCCAACCACAGTTTGGCGACAAAGTGTTCAACATCACCAAGTATGGCGCAAGCACCACTGCCACTGCAGCCGCTAACCAGAAGGCTATCAACAAGGCCATCGACGCTTGTTCTAAAGCCGGAGGCGGTCGAGTAGTTGTGCCCGCAGGCACATTCAACACAGGTGCCATTACCTTAAAAAGCAAGGTTAACCTCCATGTGGAAAAGGGAGCCGTAATCCAGTTTGTGTTCCAGCCTGAGCTTTATCCTATCGTACCGACACGCTGGGAAGGTCTCGACTGCTACAACCTCCAGCCATGTATCTATGCCTACAAGCAGAACGACATCGCCATCACTGGCGAGGGCACTATCGACGGAGGCGGCGAGAACAGCACATGGTGGAAATGGTGCGGAGCTAAAAAATACGGATGGAAAGAAGGCGAAATCGGACAGAACATGGGTGCCCGCGCCCGTCTGCTGAAATATGCCGAGGATGGTGTAGATATGAAGGAACGCCGCTTTACGGCTCAGGACGGTCTGCGCCCTCAGCTCATCAACACCTACGACTGCGACGGTGTGCTCATCGAGGATGTCACACTGCTGCGCTCGCCGTTCTGGGTTATCCACCCTCTGCTCTGCAAGAACGTCATCGTGCGTGGTGTGCATATCAACAACGACGGTCCTAACGGTGACGGCTGCGACCCTGAGTCTTGCGACGGCGTGCTCATCGAGAACTGTTTCTTCAACACCGGTGACGACTGTATAGCCGTGAAGAGCGGACGCAACAACGACGGTCGCCTCTGGAACAAGCCCAGCGAGAACATCATCATCCGCAACTGCGAGATGCAGAACGGACATGGCGGCGTGGTTATCGGAAGCGAAATATCGGGCGGTTGCCGCAACCTTTATGCAGAGAACTGCAAGATGGACAGTCCCGACCTCGACCGCGTTGTACGCATCAAGACCAACACATGCCGTGGCGGTATCGTTGAGAATATCTATGCCCGCAACATCGAGGTGGGACAGTGCGGAGAGTCGGTCCTGAAAATCAACCTCGACTATGAGTCCAAGGAAATCTGCTGCCGCGGTTTCGTGCCTACAGTACGCAACAACAACATCGCGAACATCACGTGCAACAAGAGCACTTACGGTGTGCTCATCATTGCCCTCGACAGTGTGACCAACGTTTATGACATCAACGTGAAGAACTGCCACTTCAACGGCGTGGAGAAGGGTAACAAGATTACCGGCAAGACCCGCGATGTTAACTTCGACAACCTCTTCATCAACGGTTCGCTCAGTCTCCTGAAGAATCCATACAAGAACTACAGCGAGTGGCTTACCTACTCCGAAATGAAGCGTGTGCCGCAGTCATATTTGCTCGACTTCGCACAAAAGCCTCGCTGGAGCTATGTGATGGGTATCGAACTCGAAGCCATGCTCGACACCTATCTTAAATATGGTGGCGACGACATACGCAAATACTGCCAGCTGTACACCGACACCATGATTAATGCCAAGGGCGAGATTCGTTCATATAAGTTAGAAGACTATAATCTTGATCAAATACGTACGGGCCATTTCGTGGCCCGTATGTATGAGAAATATCCTGAGGCAAAGAACCTCACTGCCATGCAGACCCTCATGAAGCAGCTCGACAAGCAGCCTCGCACTAAGGAGGGCGTTTATTGGCACAAGGCCATCTATGCCTATCAGGTGTGGCTCGACGGTATCTTCATGGGACTGCCCTACCGCTGCCTCACCGCACGCAACCTGCTGAGCGCAAAGAAGGCCAAGAAGATTTACGACGATGCCGTTAACCAAATCAGCAAGACCTACGAGCGCACCCTCGACCCGAAGACCGGACTCAACCGCCACGCATGGGACGAGACTCACGAGATGTTCTGGGCTGACAAGGAGACCGGACTCTCGCAGCACAGCTGGGGAAGGGCACAGGGATGGTACACCATGGCTCTCATCGAACTGCTCGACGCAATGCCCGAGGACTATGAGCGCAGGGGCGAGGTCATCGAACTGCTCCGCAAGGACCTCGATGCCGTAATCAAGTGGCAGGACAAGAAGACCGGACTGTGGTATCAGGTGATGGATTCACCCGAGCGCAAGGGCAACTATCTCGAGGCCACTTGCTCCTCAATGTTCGCCTACGTGCTGATGAAGGCCACCAACAAGGGTTATCTTGGCGACAAGTATTTCAATGCCGGCAAAAAGGCATACGAGGGAATTCTCAAGAACTTTATCCGCGTGAATGCCGACAAGACCATCTCACTCACGAGCTGCTGCGCCGTGGCAGGACTCGGTCCGGGTATGAGCGAGCAAGTTAAGAAGGCTGCTCCAAAAGTCAAGGAGAACAAGCGCCGCGACGGTTCATACGACTATTATCTCAGCGAGCCGGTGCGCGACAACGACGCCAAGGGCGTTGGCCCGTTCATTTGGGCTTCACTTGAATATGAGAAG
>JALFIX010000173.1 GCA_022775105.1 Prevotella sp.
TGGTGAAGTTGTATTTTCCTACGGCAAAGAGAACACTGTTGGGCGACACCTTGGAGGGATTGAACAAAAGCATAAAGACATGGGGCGACTGACGCTCGGCACTCAGAGTGTCTGCCTTGGTGGTGTCGGCAGCAGCGGCAATGACCGTACGGCGTGTCCACAAGTCACCCAAGTCAAACTTGCCACCGTGAAGGCGACGTCCCTCCTGAACTCCCTTTATAATCATTCCGGCAATAGGCGACACCTCGCTTTGGGGATATTTGTCCACCACCTGACGCATCAATTCCGTACAACCATTGGCATCACCCCCATTGAGCAGCGACATGCCATGTATGAATATCATACGCGGACGATTGGCTCCCTGCGGGAAACGAGTCTCTGATATGGAGGCATTGGCCACTACTTCATCATACCGGTCATCCCTGAATGCCTGATAAGTGGCGGCATAAAGCGAGTCCTCTATATGCACGCCGAAACGTGCGTTTTCAGCATAATAGGGGTCGGTGAGCAGCTGTGTCCACTGGCTGTCGGGGAAACGGGCACTAAGGGAATCCACACAGGATTGGGCGCGTGAGGGATTACCCTGGCGCGAATACAGGAGGAAGAGATGATAGAAGGTCTCGTCGTTCTTCTCATATTGCGGATATTGCGTAAGGAGACGATGGAACTGCTTCTCGGAGAGCGGCAGATTGTCGAGTTTGTCCTTGAATATCACTCCCGAATTATACAATCCGTCCATTATCACTGCATCACTCGCAGCTTTTTGTTCATCGGTGAATGGCAGTTCTGCCAAATAATACTCACGCGTATGGGGGTCGAGCGAATCCTTGGGAACAGTTGATGTGGCAGTGGAATCAGAGGCTGCCTCGGGAGTGGTTCCGTCGGCAAGGGCGGTACTGTCGGACACGGCCTCGTTTTCTTCCTCAGCGTCAGGACTGTCCATCTTAAGCACAGTGCGGTTGACGCGCTGCCAGTCATCCACATTCTCGCGCTTGCCCCACTGCTGCTGGAACTGGGTCTTTCCCTGATTGACAGCCATGGGATTATAGAAATACCAAAGTCCCTTCTCAGTCTTCTGGGCCTGCTGTTGCTGGGTGGAAGGCTTGCGGTTGGCACCGGACATTGCCGACTGCCTGGCCGACTGCTGTTCGGCTTCCATTTCCTGTTGCTTTCTGCGCTCTTCCTTTTCTTTCTTCTTCAGAGCCTCAATCACCCTGTCAATAGCCTCATTTCGCTGGGCTTCGGGCATTGCCACAAGAGCCTGGAGAGAGTCCTGAAGATAGATGGCATCCGTATGCGGGACAAGCTCGTCAAGCACTTTCGAACGTTCTGACAACTGCTCGTAATCGGGACGGTCGCGGTCGAGCAATCCGATAGCCTCACCATAGCATCGGCGGGCATCTGAATATTTCTCGCGCTGCCAATAAATATCACCGAGTGTCAAAAGAAGCACACCTTTCTCAATACCGCTACGTGTGGCCTTGGCTATTCCCTTCTCGTAGGCGGCAATGGCATTTAGTGTGTCCTTGTCGCTCATATATATATTGCCGATGGCATAATACACCTGGTCGAGATAGTCCTTGTTGTTGTCAGATGCTGCCATACGCTTCAGCTTTCTTATCATCTTACGCGATGCACCGGCAGCCAAAACTTCCGTTTGGGCAATCCTGGCATTGAAGGCAAGGATGTATGGAGGGTTAAGCCTAACCACATGACGATAGGCATCGTAGGCAGCCTTGCGGTTGCCCAACTGCGTCTGCAACTGACCCATAAGATACCACTGGCGTGCCTTAAGCTTACGGCGGCTCTCATGACGGATTACATTCCGAAGGTATTTGGCAGCCTCTGCATACTGTCCGGCACGCAGGTAATAGTCGGTTAGGGCATAATCCCAATCAGCGACGGCACGATAATGGATTGAGTCTCGCTTCTGGCGTGTTATAACGTCGTCAGCCTCATATAGCCAATCCAATTCAACGTAGCTGCGGGCAAGCCATGCATTGGCTATTCCATTGATGGCAGGCTGTGTCTCATAAAGACGGGACATATAAGAAAATGTGGCGGCGGCTTCATCAAAACTTCCTTTCTGGAATTGCGACTTGCCAAGCAAGAGCCATGCCTTCCACATAAAAGGATTGTATTCGCGACGACCGAGCCATTCGATGTCCTTTGCGGTCTTGCGCCTGTTCTTCGTCCATTCCGGACGGGTCTTGATACTGTGCAGTTTGATGGCTTTCTCAGCCTTCAGGATCGCCACGTCAAACTTTGCCTTTCCAATCTCGCGGTTGTTCTTGTTGCCAACGGGATAAAGGGGCAACATTTCTGTATAGTTGTCGGTGGATGACGATTCTTTTTCCTGTGAACCCTCAATGAAGGCCTGACTGCCGTTGAAATAGACATTATAGCGCGTGTTGAATGACTTCCACCACCGGGTCTTTGCCGTGTTCTTCTTGGTGGAACAACCAGAGAGCACAAACATAGGCAACAACAGCAAGAGCATCAATGAATCCGCATTTCTACGATACGTCAGAAGTCGGCACAAAGCATATCCAAGGATGGAGACAAAAATTATAGCAGCCCCGGACGGGACATTAAACCAATAAGATACGTATAAACCCATAAGGCAATATATTATTCCAAATAATATGCTATAAATCATCATACGACGATAACTGCAGGTGAAGAGATTGGCAGTCATCTGGGGTACAGTGAGAAGACTGATGGCAAGCACCACGCCCACGAGCCGGAGGGTGGAGACAATAGCGACGGCAATGATGACCATCATAACATACTCAACAATAGTGACGGGCAGATGCCGGGAGCGTGCAAATACGGGGTCGAAGGAGATTGCCTCAATGACCCGCCACAAGGCTGAAAAAAGCATCAAGACAAGGGTTGTGACGATGGCAAGAAGGCAAAGGTCAACCCTGCTGATTGTCAGGACACTGCCGAAAAGATATGAAGGGAGGTCGGGCATAAAGCCAGGTGTGAGGAAACTACAGATAATACCTACACTCATTCCAAATGTCCAAAAAAGGGCAATGGCGGAATCCTCCCTGACACGTCCACGGGTGGAAACCCACTGTACCCCACATGCACTCGCCACAGCGAAGACCAAAGCGGAAAGTATGGGATTGACACCGAGCAAAACCCCAAGACCGATACCGCCAAAGGAGGCATGCGTGATTCCACCGCTAATAAACACTAAGCGACGGGTCACGATATATGTGCCGACGATACCACACAAGACGCTCGCCAACACACAGCCTAACAAGGCGTTCTGGAAAAATGAATAATCAAGTATCCCCATCTATCATCAATAAGAGTTCATCCTTAATCTGGTCGGGAACGTTAACACCGCGAAGTATCAAACTGCGGTTCCAACCCTTGGCCTCTCCGAGAGGCATCGTGTAGAGAATCTCGCGGAACAGCTCGGCTTCTTCATCTGTAAAGCAGTCGGATGGCCGTCCGCGAAAACGGTCAAGTTCCTCGTCGTCATAATATTC
Source organism: Prevotella sp. (assembly GCA_022775105.1). GTDB lineage: Bacteria > Bacteroidota > Bacteroidia > Bacteroidales > Bacteroidaceae > Prevotella. Next base: position 3,507 of record JALFIX010000173.1, read on the forward strand.
TATGTCCTTAGTGGCAGCTTCAAGCATACACTCCTGTTCACAGCGGGTGTCATCGCCATTACATGTGTCACACGTAGCCTTGGTGACAACAGTGTCAGCAGCTTCGCTTCCTTGGGAGAACAGACGGTGTGCAACTGCCGCTGCCACTCCCAACACCACAAGACACAGAAACAGAACTATAACGACAGTCATACAAGTCAATCTTCAGTTATTTCGAATCCCACCTTGGCAAGGTCTTCCCAATAATGGGGATAGGACTTTGTCACCACTTGTGGATTGTTGATACGGATGCCCGGAACACGGAATGCAAGGGGGGCAAAGGCGAGAGCCATGCGATGATCCTCATAAGTGTCGATGACTACTTCTTCCTGAGGTTGGCATCGCTCACCATCCCAAATCAATATTGAATTGTCCTCATCCCGTAGTACATAGCCTAACTTGCGGGCTTCAGTCTTAAGTGCATCAATACGGTCGGTCTCCTTGATTTTCAAAGTACCGAGTCCCTTGAAGACAAAAGGAATCTCACGGGCAAGACATGTGGCGACAATAGTCTGCGCAAGGTCAGGAGCATTCACGAAATCATACTCAAGCCTTGGCACCGAGTGTCCGGTGTTGCGCAACCTTACACGCTGAACTCCCCGTTCTGCAGAACCCTCAAAGGAAGTCTTGACACCAAGTAAACTGAATATGTATCTCACCATGGAATCCCCCTGTTTGCTACCGTCAGACAGTCCTTCGAGCAGCACCTCGTCATCTTCATTGCCGCTAAGTGCCATCATCTCATACCAATATGAGGATGCACTCCAGTCATTCTCTATATAATAAGGTATGGATTTATAAGGGCGGGCCTTAACTACGATGGTATCTATGTCATTCCACTCAACCTCGGCTCCAAATTCCTTCATCATCCATATCGTGAGATCGATATATGGTCGCGAGAAAATGTCACCCGTGAGCTTAAGTTCCAAGTCACTCCTCAGTGTGGGTGCTATCATCAGCAAGGCTGATATATACTGGGAACTGACATTTCCCGGAATCTCAAGTTGACGACCATAAAGTTGACGGCCATTTATGCGCAAGGGCGGAAATCCCTCTTCACCCATATATTCTATATGCGATCCCAAGCTACGCAACGCATCAACAAGGATGGCAATGGGACGATGGCGCATGCGCTCAGTACCTGTGATAACATGCTCGCCGGATGTGGCAGCAAGATAGGCCGTCATAAAACGCATGGCGGTGCCTGCCGCCTTGATGTCAATTTCGTATGGCATATCGCGCAATGCCTTGACCATCACCGCAGTATCATCACAGTCAGAGAGATTATCAGGCATACATGAACCACCGGCAAGGGCATTGATTACCAATGCCCTGTTGCCAATGCTCTTGGATGCAGGAAGCTTGATATCCGCTTTCAAGACAGAGGGAGCTTTTACTGTATATCGCATTACCAATTTATCGCGCAGCAATACTTCATTCTTCATTCTTCACTCTTCATTCTTCACTCTTCATTTAATGTATCAGTTAGCCATCTCTGAAATGAACTTAATTCTCACAAGACGTATCTCATCCTCGGAATAATCGTCACCAAGTTCATCAATGGCAGCCTGAAGACTGTCCGTATCCGACTCCATAAAATAATCATATATGTCGTCAACATGATCCTCATCCATCACCTCATCAAGGAAGTAATCGATATTGAGTTTGGTGCCGGAATATACAATAGCCTCCACCTCGTCGAGCATTTCGTCAAAGTCAATACCCTTGGCATTGGCAATGTCATCAAGGGCAATCTGACGGTCGATGCTCTGGATGATGCTCACCTTGAGCATGGACTTCTTGGCAACGGTACGCACGCGGAGGTCAGACTGACGCACAATCTCGTTCTCATCACAATAACGCTTGATAAGATCGACGAAATCCTTGGCGTAAGGCTGGCGGACCTTTCCCTCACCAACACCTTGAATACTCTTGAGTTCCTCAAGGGTTACAGGATAGTCAGTTGCCATCTGCTCAATAGAAACATCCTGGAAGATGACGTATGGAGGGCGGTTCATCTTCTTCGACACTTTCTTGCGCAAGTCCCTGAGCATCGAAGCAAGCGTCGGGTCAAGTGCACTGGATGCCACGGCATTCTCAGAACTGTCGTCCTCGTCATTGAACTCCTTGTTAAGAACAATCTGGAACGGTTGTGGTTTCTTTATATATTTCTTTCCAGCGGAGGTAACCTTCAATAGTCCATAATTTTCAACCTCTTTCTTCAGGTATCCGGCTATGAGAGCCTGACGGATCAAAGGACTCCAGATTTTGTCGTCCTCGTCCTCGCCAATGCCGAACTCATCAAGATTCTGATGCTTGTGTGCAAGTATCTCATCAGTTTCTCGACCCATAATGAAATCCTCAACATAATCCTCGCGGAAATTTTCCTTGATGGCCAAAATAGCTTGAAGAGCCATAACCAACTGATTCTCTGCGCCTATCTTCTTTTTAGGATGCAAACAGTTATCACAGTTGCCACAGTTTTCCTTTTCATAATTCTCACCGAAATAGTGGAGCAGCATCTTGCGGCGACATACGGAAGTCTCGGCATAAGCAGCCGTCTCCTGAAGGAGCTGGCGACCGATGTCCTGCTCAGCAACAGGCTTACCCTCCATAAACTTGTCAAGTTTGTCGAGATCCTTATGACTATAGAAGGCAAGACAGATGCCCTCGCCCCCGTCTCTGCCGGCACGTCCGGTCTCCTGGTAATAACCTTCGAGGCTCTTGGGGATATCATAATGAATAACGAAACGGACATCGGGTTTGTCAATGCCCATACCGAAAGCAATGGTTGCTACGATAACATCTATCTTCTCCATAAGGAAGTCATCCTGCGTCTGCGAGCGTGTGGTAGTATCAAGTCCTGCATGATATGCTGCTGCCTTGATGTCGTTAGCTCTAAGAATATCGGCAAGATCTTCCACCTTCTTACGCGAGAGACAATATATGATACCGCTCTTGCCCGAATGTTGGCGAATAAAACGTACTATATCCTTATCTACATCCTTTGTCTTGGATCGTACCTCGTAATAGAGATTTGGACGGTTGAACGAACTCTTGAACTCCTTGGCATCGATAATGCCGAGGCTTTTCTTTATGTCAGTGCGCACCTTGTCGGTAGCAGTGGCAGTCAGGGCAATCACCGGAGCCTGACCTATCTCGTTGATAATAGGACGGATGCGACGGTATTCCGGGCGGAAATCATGTCCCCATTCCGAAATACAGTGAGCTTCATCCACTGCATAGAACGAAATCTTTACCGTCTTAAGGAACTCCACATACTCATCCTTGGTGAGCGACTCTGGTGCAACATACAGCAGTTTGCACACACCTGACGTAATGTCGCTCTTGACCTGGTCAATGGCAGCCTTGTTGAGCGAGGAGTTGATATAGTGTGCCACACCGTCATTGTCGCTGAGATTACACATCACATCCACCTGATTCTTCATCAAGGCGATGAGGGGTGAAATGACTATTGCCGTACCTTCCATCAGCAAGGACGGCAACTGATAGCACAGCGACTTGCCACCACCGGTAGGCATAAGTACAAACGTGTCATTGCCATCAAGGAGATTGCAGATGATAGCCTGTTGGTCTCCCTTAAACTTGTCAAATCCAAAGTATTTCTTCAGTGCAGCTGTTAGATTATTTTTGTCTGCCATAATATAATGATGTATTTCTTAATAGTATTATTCAGAGAATGAAACATCCTTTTGTAACTGTTGACGCGCATAGTCAAGTGTCACGACAAAGGTTCTTTTGCGTGAGGACGGAGCCTCAAACATTGCATCTGTCATGATTGATTCAACTATCGAGCGCAAACCGCGGGCACCAAGCTTGTAGCTGACTGCCTTGTCGATTATAAACTGGAGGGCATCTTCGTTAAAAGACAGCTTGACACCGTCCATCTCGAAGAGTTTCTGATACTGCTTGATGATGGAGTTCTTGGGTTCCTTGAGAATCTTCTCCAATGCTTCACGGTCGAGCGGATTAAGATATGTGAGCACCGGAAGACGGCCTATCAGCTCCGGTATCAATCCAAATGCCTTCAGGTCATCCGGCTGGATATACTGCATCATGTTTCCCTTGTCTATCCTCTTGTTGTTGAGCACTGAGTCGAAGCCCACGGAATGGGTGTTGAGACGTTGTGCTATCTTGCGCTCTATGCCGTCAAAAGCACCACCGCAGATAAAGAGAATATTGCGGGTATTGACATGAATATAATCCTGGTCGGGATGCTTGCGTCCTCCCTTGGGGGGGACGTTCACAACAGTTCCCTCAAGAAGTTTCAGCATTGACTGCTGTACGCCCTCACCACTCACGTCACGGGTGATTGAGGGATTGTCTCCCTTGCGGGCAATCTTGTCTATCTCGTCAATGAAGACAATGCCGCGTTCTGCGGATTCGACGTCATAGTCTGCCACCTGAAGAAGACGTGACAGGATGCTCTCAACATCCTCACCTACATATCCAGCCTCGGTGAAAACAGTGGCGTCAACGATGGTGAAAGGCACGTCAAGCAACTTGGCTATCGTACGAGCCAAAAGTGTCTTGCCGGTACCAGTGCTTCCCACCATTATAATATTGCTCTTCTCAATCTCCACGCCATCAGGATCTTCAGGTTGCTGCAGACGCTTGTAATGGTTATATACAGCCACAGAAAGGAAACGCTTGGCGTCATCCTGACCTATTATATACTGGTCAAGATATTCCTTTATCTGCTTAGGTTTGGGAACTGTTATAGCCTTGACTCCCCCACCCTTTTTCTTACCCTCCTGCTCAAGAACACCTGATTCCTTAAGTATCTTGTATGCCTGGGCGGTGCAGTCATTGCATATCTGGCCGTTAACGCCAGAAATAAGCAACCTCACTTCTTTCTCGCTGCGTCCACAGAAACTACACGTTTTCCTCATCACTCTTCTTCCTTATCAAAACCTTGTCAATCATACCATACTCCTTTGCCTCCTCAGCTGTCATCCAATAGTTTCTGTCAGAGTCGTTCCAAACCTTGTCAAACGGGGTATGGGAGTGATTTGAAATGATGGTATATAACTCTTTCTTGAACTTCATGATTTCCTTTGCCTCAATCTCAATGTCAGATGCCTGTCCCTGAACACCTCCAAGGGGCTGGTGAATCATCACACGGCTATGGGGCAAAGCAGAACGCTTGCCTTCCTGGCCGGCAACAAGAAGCACTGCTCCCATTGATGCAGCCATTCCGGTACAGATGGTAGCCACATCACTCGAGACAAACTGCATAGTGTCATAAATGCCAAGACCGGCTGTCACACTGCCGCCAGGAGAGTTGATATAAATTGATATGTCCTTGCCGGGATCAACCGAATCAAGATAAAGCAACTGTGCCTGAAGTGTGTTGGCAGTATAATCGTCAATCTGGGTGCCAAGGAAAATAATACGGTCCATCATCAAACGTGAGAACACGTCCATCTGGGTAACGTTGAGTTGTCTCTCCTCCAAGATGTATGGATTGAGATACTGTGCCTGAAGGCTTACCACATCATCCAAGACCATCCCGTTAATGCCAAGATGCTTGGTTGCATATTTTCTGAAATCGTTCATAAATCTTAATATGTTTCTTATCGTTTTACGTATTATATATTTACAAAAATAGAAGGCTACCGACCTTTTCATTTTGTTTGTGGAACAAAATTAATAAAAAAAGTCGATAACCTTCTATTTTATGAGATTTTTTTCCTAAAAAATCTTATTTTTCTGACATTATCTTGTTAAACTCATCCAAAGAGACTGTTTTCTCGTTCAATTTCACTACTTTTTTGAGGGCTTCGGCGAGTTTTACGTCCGAAGCACGCTCTACGTAAGATTCGAGATTCTTCTCTTCTTTCATTATCTTGTCAACGTAACTGTCGAGATACTCCTCAGGCACATTGCTCATGCCATACTGTGCAAACTGCATGCGGGTGACATCCTTTACAACCTTTACTACATCCTCTCTCTCAACTTTCACCTCATTAGCCTTCATAAGCTCATTCTTGATAAGGCTCCACTTGAGTTCCTTGACGCTTGCTGCATAGTTGTCTTCAATGAACTTGTCGTCCTTGTCCTGGTTGTTGCTCTTCATGATGCGCTTGAGCAGTTCATCCGGGAACGCTACCTCGCCAACCTTATCCTCTGCATACTTGCGTACGTCGAGCATAAACTTGAACTCCTCGTCATTGGCGAACTGTACCTTGATGGAATCTGCCACCTTCTGACGGAAGTCGGCCTCGTCATTAACATTGCCCTCGCCAAATACCTGGTCGAAGAGTTCCTGATTAACTTCAGCCTTGGCAAAGCGTGAAATCTCTGTCACGAGGAATGTGAAATCAGAAGTGAGAGACTCAGCCTGCTCCTCGCTGATCTTCAACAATGACTTAATCTCAGCATTGCTCTCAGGATATGCCTTCTTGGGATTGAAGGTTATCACGCTTCCAAGTTTGGCTCCGTCAAAGAGAGACTTTTGGTCTTCAACCTTAATATATTCAGGCATAAGCACAGCCTGCTCCACAACGATACCGTCTTCCTTGGCATTGCCATCGGCATCAAGTTCACGGAGATCACCCTTCAGCATATCGTTCTGGGCGGCATCATATTCCTCCACCTTATCATAATGTCCGGCACGGCTGCGGAACATATCCACCTGCTGGTCAACGAGTTTGTCATCAACGTCAATAGAATAATGGTCAATCTCATCATTTCCGTTGATTTCAACATTGATTTCAGGAGCTACGGCAATGTCGAATATGAATTCGAAAGGACCGTCCTTCTCCAAATCCTGCTCCACCTGAGCTTCATTGGGCAGAGGATTACCAAGCATGGCTATCTTGTTGTCAATGATGTAGCCATTGAGCTTATCACCCAAAATCTTGTTGATTACGTCCATTTTTACCTGCATGCCAAACTGGCGCTTAATCATGCCAATAGGAGCCTGTCCCTTGCGGAATCCAGGAACGTTGGCCTGCTTGCGGTAGTTCTTCAGGGTCTTATCTACCTCACCCTGATAGTCATCCTTTTCGATGGTGATTTTCAGTACACCATTGATTTTGTCTGGATTTTCAAATGAAATATTCATCTTTCTTTTTCTATTATATATTATTATTTATTTAAGTTTCACATTAGCTCAATTTTTTGGAGTTACTTCTTTAACTACCCTTACTTGCGAAAGTTGAGTTATGTTATTCAAATTGAGGTGCAAAGTTACATATAATTAGTGGAACATCAGCAACTTTTGCAGTTTTTAACCTTTTTAGGCTCATAATTCGTCGGTTTCGCGGGCTTCCTTGGCCTTTCTTTCCTCTTCCATAAGCTGGAAATCCTTCTTGCGAAGCACAAAACTATTACTGAGATATTTCTCGCGAACAATCTTGTTGGCTGCCAGTTCCTCCGGACTTCCCTGGAAGAGAATTCTGCCCTCAAAGAGCAAGTAGGCACGGTCGGTTATACTCAGCGTCTCCTGCACGTTGTGGTCAGTGATGAGGATGCCTATATTGCGGTCCTTTAGTTTCCATACTATCTGCTGGATATCTTCCACGGCAATTGGATCGACACCGGCAAACGGTTCGTCAAGCATGATGAACTTAGGGTCAATGGCAAGACATCTGGCTATCTCTGTACGGCGCCGTTCACCTCCCGACAACTGGTCTCCCTTGTTTTTCCTCACTTTCTGAAGGCGGAACTCCTTTATAAGGCTCTCAAGTTTCTCCTTCTGGTAATCGCGTGGCTTCCCTGTCATCTCAAGAACGGACATGATATTGTCTTCCACACTCATCTTGCGGAATACACTCGCTTCCTGCGCCAAATAGCCGATACCGGCACGGGCACGCTTATATACAGGAAACTTTGTTATGTCGAGATTGTCTAAGTATATGTGACCGGCATTGGGAACAATAAGACCTGTAGTCATATAGAAAGAAGTGGTCTTGCCGGCACCGTTCGGTCCCAACAATCCAACTATCTCACCCTGCCTTACATTGATGGACACGTCGTTCACCACAGTACGCTTTCCATACCTTTTGACGAGCCCTTCCGTACGGAGCACCATACACTCTTTTATAGCATTTTCGTCCATTACATTATATAAATATGGCTGCAAAGTTAGTGTAAAAGTCGGAAATAACAAAATAATTTGGATTTTTTTTTGTATTGTCTGCAAGTTTCTGTAACTTTGTACCCGATTTAAAGAAAAATATGATGTTAATACACAAATCTTTGACCTCTTTCGGCAAATATCTCATGCTGATGGGTCGCACTTTCCAACGTCCTGAAAGATTCAGGATGTTCTTCAAAGAATACGTGAAGGAGATGGCAAAGCTTGGTGTCAACTCGATTGGCATTGTGCTGCTGATATCATTCTTCATCGGTGCCGTGATATGCATTCAGATGAAGCTCAACATCCAAAGTCCATGGATGCCGAGATGGGTGACGGGATACACAACCAGGGAGATTATGCTCCTCGAGTTCTCGTCGTCTATCATGTGTCTTATCCTCGCCGGTAAGGTTGGTTCAAACATCGCCTCGGAAATCGGCACAATGAGGGTGACGCAGCAGATTGACGCACTTGACATCATGGGTGTCAACTCCGCCTGCTATCTCATATTGCCCAAAATTCTTGGACTTATCACGATTATGCCTTTCCTCGTTATCTTCAGTTCGGCATCAGGTATTCTCGGAGCTTACGGAACTGCATATATCGGTCATGTGCTGCTTCCGGATGACTTGACATTGGGACTGCAGCACAGTTTCAACTCGTGGTTCGTATGGATGAGTATCATCAAGAGCCTATTCTTCGCATTTATCATCTCAAGCGTACCCTCATATTTCGGATATACAGTGGAGGGGGGATCTGTAAACGTGGGTAAGGCAAGTACCGACGCTGTCGTAACAAGCAGCGTACTCATACTGTGCTCGGATGTGTTCTTAACCAAGTTACTTTCTTAAACTGATTATTATTATGATTGAAATACAAAACTTATGCAAGTCGTTCGGCGAAAAGGATGTACTGAAAGACATCACCACCACTTTCGAGAACGGCAAGACAAACCTCATAATCGGCCAGAGCGGCTCTGGAAAAACCGTGCTGATGAAAAACCTTGTAGGACTGCTTGACCCTACAAGCGGACACGTTCTTTACGACGGCAGGGACTTTGTCAGCATGTCGAAGAAGGAGAAAATCACCCTGAGGCGCGAGATGGGTATGATTTTCCAAAGTGCAGCACTGTTCGACTCGCAGACAGTGCTTGAGAACGTGATGTTCCCATTAGACATGTTCTCTAGCATGACATTGCGCGACCGCATGAAAAGGGCACGCACGTGTCTCGACCGTGTAAACCTCGTGGATGCTGAGACGAAATTCCCCGGGGAGATTTCTGGTGGTATGCAGAAGCGTGTAGCCATTGCACGCGCCATCGCACTCAATCCCCAATACCTGTTCTGCGACGAGCCAAACTCGGGTCTTGACCCCAAGACATCTCTTGTTATCGATGAACTGCTGCACAGTATCACCAAGGAATATAATATCACCACCATTATTAATACCCACGACATGAATTCTGTGATGGGTATCGGTGAGAATATTATCTTCATCTACGAAGGTCATAAGGAATGGCAGGGAGAAAGCAAGGACATCATGGGAACCACCAATCAGAAACTTGCCGACTTCATCTTCGCAAGCGACTTGCTCAAGAAGATGAGAAGCACATATATGGAAAAGATGAAGTAAAACGTTTTACTTCATCTTCCATACTCCGTTGACTTCAAGCATCGGAACGACAATTTCCTCATTAACGCTGTCACCAAAGCACAGCATTAGGAACACATTTGTGATATTTGTCGTACTGTCAGTCTTGGCTGTCACTATTCTCACATTCTTCACCCCATGATGAGCCTTTTCCTGAGCGAGGAAAAACTGCTTGGCATTCACCACGAGCTGCTCGCGATAATGAGGAGGCAAACTGTCTGTGCCATTAAAACCGTCAGAGAAATAAGCGTAGCCTCCTGCAATGAGGCTGTCGTAATATTCCTTTGCCGCCTTGGCTGCCAAATCCTCGCGACTCGGACCTTTGTCTCCACCGCATGAGAATAACATCATCATAGCGGCAATCACCATAAGAATACATCTCATTCCTAATTCCTAATTCCTCATTCCTAATTCCTCATTAATCTCACTTTTGCCTTACGAAGATATTAACCGGTGTGCCCGAAAGGTTCCAGTTGTCACGTATCTTGTTTTCGAGGAAACGCTTATAAGGTTCCTTGATATACTGAGGCAAGTTGGCATAGAAGACGAACGACGGTATCTGGGTGTTCGGCAACTGCGAGCAGTACTTTATCTTGATATACTTGCCCTTGATTGAGGGTGGCGGATAGGCCTCTATCAGAGGCAGCATCACCTCGTTGAGCTTTGTGGTTCCTATCTTCGCAGTACGATGCAGATAGACATCCTTTGCCGTCTCAAGCACTTTGAAAATGCGCTGCTTCGTCAGGGCGGAGGCGAAGACGATGGGGAAATCCGTGAAAGGAGCCATACGGCTGCGGATGGCATCGGTGAAGGTGTCTATCACCTTCTGAGTCTTATCCTCCACAAGGTCCCACTTGTTTACTACCACCACAAGACTCTTGTTGTTCTTTTGGATAAGCTGGAAGATGTTCATGTCCTGCGACTCAATGCCACGGGTGGCATCAAGCATGAGAATGCAGACGTCACTGTTCTCAATGGCACGGATTGAACGCATGACACTATAGAATTCAAGGTCTTCTGTCACCTTGTTTTTACGTCGTATTCCTGCCGTGTCAACAAGATAGAAGTCGAAGCCGAACTTGTCATATCGTGTATAAATACTGTCACGGGTGGTACCTGCTATCTCGGTTACGATATTTCGCTCCTCACCTATGAACGCATTGATGATGCTGCTTTTTCCGGCATTCGGACGTCCCACTACCGCAAAACGTGGAATACCTTCTTCAAGGAAGTCGGTATTATCCGGCTTAAGTTTCTCTAACACCATATCCAGAAGGTCGCCCGTACCACTGCCTGTGGCAGCTGAGATACAGAATGGATCGCCCAATCCCAACTTATAAAATTCCGCGGCATAATACTGTTCCAGATTATTGTCCGCCTTGTTTGCAACGAGAATCACAGGCAGTTTGGTGCGACGAAGTATCTGTGCTACATCCTCGTCCCAATCTGTCACTCCATTATGCACGTCAACGAGGAAAAGCACAAGGTCTGCCTCTTCAGTGGCGATAACCACCTGCTTGCGGATTTCCTCTTCGAATATGTCGTCAGAATTGACCACCCAACCTCCGGTATCCACTACCGAAAACTCACGGCCACACCATTCGCACTTGCCATATTGGCGGTCGCGTGTCGTGCCCGCTTCATCACTGACTATCGCCTTGCGCGATTTTGTCAGTCTATTAAAAAGCGTCGATTTGCCCACATTGGGCCGTCCGACAATTGCTACTAAGTTTCCCATTTATTATCAATAATTATAATATATTCAAGTTTCTGATGTACTCAATGTTTTGGGAGTTAAGGAGTTAAGGAGTTAAAGGAGTTAAGCCATTAGTATTGAGCATTGGATTTAAGTGCAAAGACATTTAATCGCATGTACATTTGGCTTAACTCCTTAACTCCTTAACTCCTTAACTCCTTAACTACCAACAATCTACCTTACTTCCGAAAGTCGAGTAATATAAAAGAATAAATTCCCAATCCCTACTGCGGATTATATCCAAAGCTGTCAAGTTCCTTTTCCGAACTGCGCCAGTCCTTATCGACCTTGACGAACACTTCGAGATAAACGCTCTTTCCAAAGAATTTCTCAAGTGACTTTCTGCTCTCGGTTGACACCTTCTTCAGGGCAATTCCCTGATGTCCGATGATAATACCTTTTTGCGAGTCACGCTCCACAAAGATAATCGCATTGATATGGATGTGCTTGGCGTCTTCCTTGAAACTCTCCACCTTCACTTCCACGGAATACGGAATTTCCTTGTCGTAATAAAGAAGGATTTTCTCACGGATTATCTCGCTGACAAAGAATCGCGCCGGCTTGTCGGTCAACTGCTCCTTGTCGAAGTAAGGAGGACAGTCGGGCAAAAGCTCTCCTATTCTCTTCAACAACATGTCCACACCAAACTTGTTCTTGGCTGAGATAGGCAATATCTCCGCATTCGGCAAAAGCGAGTGCCATCTCTCCACAATCTCCCCCAATGACTTCTGGTCGCTCTGGTCTATCTTGTTTATCAACAACAGTACCGGTACTGTCATCTTAGCCACCTTGTCGAGGAAATCCCTGTTCTTCTCGGGATTCTCTACAACATCTGTGACATACAGCAAGACATCGGCATCAGCAAGGGCCGACTCCGAGAATGCAAGCATTGACTCCTGCAACTTATAGTTGGGCTTCAATACTCCGGGGGTGTCTGAGAATACAATCTGCATCTCCGGCGTATTGACTATACCCATAATGCGGTGACGCGTGGTCTGTGCCTTGAAAGTGGCGATACTTATGCGCTCACCAACAAGCTGGTTCATCAGCGTTGACTTTCCCACATTGGGATTACCCACGATATTTACAAATCCTGCCTTGTGCATACATATTAATATTTATATGAATTGACAAAAAGCGTACCCCCGCGACATTTATCGAAGGAGCACGCTTACTATATTCCAATCAGTGCTATTTACTGTTTGATTACTTCGCCGGAGCTGAAGCTGCTGCGCCATCGTATGCCCACTTGTAGTAGGATGCGCCGTGGACAAATCCTGCACCAAACGCGGTGAATATCAGGTTGTCGCCCTTCTTGAGCTTGCTCTCGTTTTCCCACAGTGCCAAGGGGATGGTAGCTGCACTTGTGTTTCCAAAGTGCTCTATGTTCACCATCACATTGTCCATGGGGAGTTCAAGCCTCTTGGCTACTGCCTCGATGATACGCATATTTGCCTGATGAGGCACGACAAAAGCGATGTTGTCCTTATTCAGTCCATTGCGCTCTGCAATAAGAGCACAGTCGTCGCTCATGCTCGTCACTGCATAACGGAACACCGTGCGTCCCTCCTGATACAAATAGTGAAGACGATGGTCAACGGTGAAATGCGAAGGTGCGCATACCGAACCGCCTGCCTTGATGTGCAGGAACGGCAATCCCTTGCCGTCGGTGCGGAAATGAGCGTCCATCACGCCGATGTTCTCTTCTTCCGTAGCTTCCACAAGAACAGCTGCCGCACCGTCGCCAAAGAGGGCGCAGGTGGAACGGTCCTTGTAGTCAATAACAGAAGACATCTTATCGGCACCGATAACTATTACCTTCTTGCACCTTCCGCTCTGAATCATTGAGGATGCCAAGTCAAGCGTGTAGAGAAATCCACAGCAGGCTGCCCATACGTCAAATGCAAAAGCATTCTTCAGGCCAAGCTTACCCAATACGATTGAAGCGGTTGACGGGAACTTGTAGTCAGCGGTAGATGTTGTTACGATGAGTGCATCAATGGTATCCGGATCAACACCAGTCTTCTGGATAAGCTGCTTGGCAGCCTTACGCGCCATATAGGAAGTGCCGAGTCCCTCTTCAGTCAGGATTCGGCGCTCTTTTATTCCTACACGCGTCATAATCCATTCGTCGTTGGTGTCCACCATTCTCGACAGTTCCTCATTGTTGAGAACATAGTCGGGAACGTAACCGCCCACACCGGTGATTATCGCGTTGATCTTACCCATTATTCAGCCGTTTCGTCCTTTACGATAGCAACCTTACCTCTGTAGTAACCGCAGGTGGGGCATACTGTGTGATAGATGTAGTAAGCGCCACAGTTGGGGCATACTGCCAGTGTAGGTGCTACTGCCTTGTCATGAGTTCTTCTCTTAAGTGTACGAGTCTTCGACTGTCTTCTTTTAGGATGTGCCATAATTTTTTAATGTTTAAATCTTATTTTTCTTTTATTTTCAATAACTCACTCCAACGTGGATCTATCGCGTCTTCAATCTCAACGTCACTTCGGGTGGCGGAATGCGCTTCCAGCGCTTTCATCATCTCACGGTTGCATTTACCAGGTGCATGAACGTGCTTGATTGGGATATTCAACACTATAGATTCGTACATGAACCACGATACGTCGAGGATTCCTTCATCCTCAGCGACGGTCACGAGGTCATCGTCTTCCGAGTTTTCTTTTCCAAACTTTGCCACCAGCTGGCTCTCAGCCTCCACTGGCTGCTCCATGTCGTCAAGACAGAGGTCGCAGGGCACCAACACCGTGCCCTTGATATTGAAGTTCACCTCGAAGAGGCTTGCCTTGCGGATTATCTCCACTACGGCATCCAATGAACCCTGGCGAACATCCTCTGCTTCCACTGCAGAGAAATATTCGTCATCAAGCCTGAATTCCAAGGTATTCACACCTTCCTTCAAGCCATGAAGGTCTATCTTATATGGCTTCAATCTGTCCATATTCTCCATTTGGGGTGCAAAGTTACACAAAATTTCTGATATATTGAAACTTATTGCCGTTTTTTTTTATTTTCTTAATGATAAATGATGAAAATCATAGAAATTCCACTGAAATCACGCCAAAAGCCCTCCTTTTCACAAAGGAAGGCTACGGTATTGAAGCTCTTGCTCCAATTAATACGCATATGCATTCTATAGAGATTCTATGGTTTCTTTCGTTGAATCACCACTACTTTGTCTCCTTCCTTTGCACCATACTTATTAAGAAGCTCTACATTCTTGACAACAGTCATGGACTCTATCGTCAGTGGGGATAGTTTTTCCACCTCTTCCTTCTGAGCCACTTGACCATCAACTATGTAAATAACCTTGGTCTCATTATTACCCAATGACTGTTCTTTCTTATTTACATTAGGGTTAGATGCGTCACCTCTAAGTCTGAAAGTCACTGGAACAGTAAACTTAACACTTACAGGTTTACCATTCTGTGTACCAGGTTCCCATTTAGGCATACTGCTGACCACTCTAATAGCCTCGGCATCCAATTCCTCGTTTATCGAGCGCGCCAGTTCCGCATTTGATATCGAACCGTCTTTTTCAACAACAAATGTTACAATCACCCTACCTTCTATTTTCTTCTCTTCAGCCACTTTAGGATAATGGACGTTATTGCAAAGATATTCGAACAACGCACCTTGACCACCAGGGAAAGAAGGCATCTTCTCCACTACATCATATACTTTCGTATTATCTTTCTGTTTATCCTGAGGATTGCTCTTCTGGCTGCCCTTCCCAATGGTTTTCTGATTGACTTGGGGCTTAACCGTCTTCTTGGACTGTGCATTGGCATCAGTAACATTTATCACACTTAATGACTCAATCGCACTCTCCGTTTCACGCTCAATGTCCATGGTGGTGCGTTCTACCGCAGGACTGGCGAAAGCCACAACCGCACAGGCGGCTACTGGCAACATGACAAGTGCCTTCAGGCATTGCCACTTGTTTGTTTTCGTTGTTTTCATCATTTTAATACGTTTTTTTAGTGAATTGTGATTTAAATTGTTTGCCAGCAGAAACGCGCGTTCTCCCACTGACTTTCTTATAAGCAGCATTTGATACTGCTTGGCATCGATTCCTTCATTTAATACGGCTGCATCGGCCTCATACTCATGGATATCCTGCAACTCGCGCTTCATCAGCCATGCCGCTGGATTATACCATTGGAACATTATCATTGCGTTGCACAACATAACCTCGTATGAATGACCTAAACGGGCATGCGCCTTCTCATGCATGACGATCGTTTCACTTCCAATATTATAGTCTTCCCTGTTCATCACAACATATCCAAACCAGGAAAAAGGTGATATCTTGTTATCCACCACAACAATCTTAATACCGTCTTCTACTTTTATGCAGTCAACCTTGGAGATAAGATGGAAAATATGGAAAAGAGAAACTATGTTTGACAAAAACATAAAGACTACACCTATTATATATATAATAAAGAACACTTGCACCAACGATATGCCCGATGGAGTAGCAAAGTCGTCAATAACTTCACCTTGCAAAAGGATAGACTCCAGTTCAACAACTCCTTGGTTGAGTGTATTGGAATTCGTAAAAGTCAAACCAATAAACGGCAAAATTAAAGACGCCACAATCATCACCAATAACAAGAAATGATTGAAACGATAAAAAGTGTCTCTACTCAAGAGCAATTTATATACTAAGAAAAAGGCAATCAGGCATAACGCAACCTTGATGGAATATACAAAGAACATACCCATAATCATCCCTCCTCAACTTCTCTAATCAATTCTTTCAGCTCATCAATACTTATTTTCTCGTCCTTCACGAGAGCAGATACAGCATTAAGATAAGAACGTCCAAAAAACTTGTTAACAACATTCGCCAACGAGCCACCTGAATATTCATCTCGACTGATTGTTGCGAAGTATTGAAAACAACGAGCCGACAAAGCACGGTGTGAAAGAAAACCTTTATCTTCGAGAATCTTCACAAGCGTACTTAACGTATTTACATGAGGTTTGGGATCGTCATAATGCGATTGCAACTCACGTATCTGCATGTCACCATACGTCCAGTAATGGTGCATGATTTCCTCTTCTTTTGCTGTCAATGTTTTCATAAATTTCTCATATTTTTATTATCACGATGCAAAGTTACTAAAAGTTTTAGTTATATAACTAATATTCTTAGTTAATTAAACTAAAAGCATTAGTTATTTAACAATTCAAGGTATAGTTGGAAATAATATGAGATAAAGTATAAAAAAAAGCCTCAAAAGTATTGCTACTTTTGAGGCTCTGCTTTAATTTGAAAAGAAGGCGGCTTCCTACTCTCCCGCATTGCATTGCAGTACCATCGGCGTAAGTGGGCTTAACTTCTCTGTTCGGAATGGGAAGAGGTGGG
>JALFIX010000184.1 GCA_022775105.1 Prevotella sp.
TCATCGATTTCGGCAGAAAGTTGACTGAGAACAGTTTCGTATGGCGACGTGTCGTTGCGCATGTGCTCGCGCTGATACTGCAACGCCACGTCAATCAGGGTCATCAGGGCAATGGTGTGGTCGCCCTTGCGCCCCTTGAACAGCTTGGCATAGACGTTGTAGCGGTCGGTTATCATCTTAGCCGCCGCGCGATACAACTCCTCCTCGTCACGATTGATCGTCACATTTATCTCTTCATCATAGACATGAAGCCTTATGTTGAACTTGTCCTTATTGCCGTCTGCCATAACTGTCCATTATTTCTGTTCGGATAACACGGAGATGCACTTGTTGACATCACGTATTAGTTTTGCCAGTCTTTCCCTTGCCGTCTGCAGGTCGCCGTCGGCCACCTGCAATATCTTTGCGGCCTTGAACGCCTCAAACTCCCTGTTGCTTTCGCGGAGCTGCTGTCTCAGAGCGTTGACATCGTTCTCATTCTTTTCCAACATGGCATATAGCTCCTCGTTCTCCCGTTTCAAGTCCTTGAACTGGAGAATCAGTGCCCTTACCTTGGTCTGAAATTCTACAATATCCTTGTCACTCATAAACTAAACGTTCACATTACTTCACAAAGGTAACAATAAAATTCAAGACAACGGCAATTGAGCCGTCACTTTTAGTGTTTTTTAATACCTTTGAGGCAGTAATTTAGTTTATTTCACTGTATTTCTACTTTTGGTCGTCGTTTTTCTGTCTCGGCTCCTTCTTGGCGAGCATCACCACCTTATACACGAAGGCGGTTGTCCACTCCTGCGAATAACCAAGCCGGCGCGAGTACTCACGAATAGCCACCACGGTCTTCATTACGCCTGGGTCGGTGTAGTCGTTCTTGTTGAAGATGTCGTTGACGGTCTTCTCCGTCATAGTGTATATCGCCTTCTTCATGAACGACGGCACGCGCAGCTTGAACTTCATCAGGTTGCCGATAAGCATCATCAAGTCCTGGGTGAATCCCTGGAACTGGATGAAATACGGCTGCACGTCCTGCAGTCGCTTGCACTTGCGCTTCACGCTCTGGTCAATCTCCTTGAAGAAGATGTCTTCCATACCGTATATTTCTTTCAGCATCTTGCGGCAGCGGGTCTTCTCGCCCACTCCCAACTTATTGTTCACTGTAGGTACCTTCAGGGTTGTCTTGAAAACACGCAGGTCGGGCAATGCGGCGAGGTTGGTGATACCCAAGTCGCTTGCCATTGAGGCCTGGAAATAAACTCTTACAAGGGTCATGAAATCCTCCATGCCGCCTGCCTTCTGCTGTTCGTCGGATTTGCGTCCGAAAAGCTTTGATATTATACTCATTTTGCTATTTTTACTGATTTTGGCTGCAAAGTTACAGAATTTTCCGCACAACACCGAAAAAAAATCGAAAAAACAGACTACATTATTGATTTTTTTTGTATCTTTGCCGAAAAATTGCAATCTAACATTAAAAACAAGTAATATGAAAGGTATTGTATTAGCTGGAGGTAGCGGCACAAGACTCTACCCCATAACCAAGGGAATCAGCAAGCAGCTCATACCCATTTTCGACAAACCCATGATTTATTATCCCGTATCGGTGCTCATGCTTGCCGGTATCAGGGAGATTCTTATTATAAGCACGCCCCACGACCTTCCGGGATTCAGGCGACTGCTTGGCGACGGCAGCGAAATCGGAGTACACTTTGAATATGCCGAACAACCCTCGCCCGACGGACTGGCACAGGCTTTCATAATCGGTGAGAAGTTCATCGGCGACGACTCTGTATGCCTTGTGCTTGGCGACAACATTTTCTATGGCAGCGGATTCTCGTCACTGCTCCGCAACTGTGTGGAGAATGCCGAGAAGCACAACCTCGCCACAGTCTTCGGTTATTACGTCAACGACCCCGAGAGATACGGAGTGGCTGAGTTCGACGCCGACGGCAACTGCCTCAGCATCGAGGAAAAACCCGAGCATCCCAAGTCAAACTATGCCGTGGTGGGACTCTATTTCTATCCCAACAGCGTGGTGGAGATTGCAAAGAACATCAAGCCCAGCGCACGAGGCGAACTGGAGATTACAACCGTCAACCAGGTGTATCTCGAAAGACAGCAACTGAAGGTGCTGCCCCTGCAGCGCGGATTTGCATGGCTCGACACCGGCACTCACGACAGCCTCAGCGAGGCAAGCACGTTCATCGAGGTCATTGAGAAACGACAGGGCCTGAAGGTGGCGTGCCTGGAGGAGATTGCCTACAAGCGCGGATGGATCACCCTGGAGCAAGTACACGAACTCGCCAAACCCATGATAAAGAACGGCTACGGACAATATCTCATGCGACTGACTTAAATATCTTACTCAACTTTCGGAAGTGATACTTCCAAATGTACAAGGGTTTTATTTAAACCACAGAGATAAAGAGAAAAAGAGATTTCTGGTTTTATAGAGTAGGTCGCAAGCGACTGAGGACGCAGAGTTTCCATACGGCAAACATAATGCGCAGCCCTCTATGAACTCTAAATGCCTTGGCATTCAAACTCTATAAGATATAATAATCTCTTAATCTCTTAACCTCTGTGGTTCAAAATCACTTCAGAAACTTGAATCTTATACACTAAACCTAAAAATGAAGAAAGACCAAATCGAATTATTTGTCCCTGGCAGACTATGCCTCTTCGGCGAGCACTCCGACTGGGCGGGCAAGTACCGCACCATGAACGCCGACCTCGTGCCCGGCGCAGCAATCGTGTCAGGTATAGAACAAGGAATCTACGCCACCGTGGAGAAGGCTAAACGCTTCACCGTATCTTCCTCCGCACCCGAGATTTCTGACGTGTGGAAAGACTTCTCGTGCCGTATGGACGCCCACGAGCTCAAGGAGATAGCCAAGAGCGGCTCCTTCTTCTGCTATTGCGCGGGAGTGGCTTCATACATGCTCGAATGGTATAAGGTGGGAGGAGTGAAAATCAAGATCAACAAGATGAACCTGCCCATGAAGAGCGGACTGTCATCGTCGGCTGCCATCTGCGTACTCGTGGCAAGGGCGTTCAACCTGCTCTACAATCTCAACCTCAGCACCTTGGGCGAGATGAACATCGCCTATTGGGGAGAGCTGCGCACAAGCAGCCGCTGCGGCCGCCTTGACCAGGCTTGCGCCTTCGGTGTGCATCCCGTGTTCATGTCCTTCGACGCCGAGGAGGTGGAGGTGAAAAACTTCAACATCAGCAAAAGCCTCTACTGGGTGTTCTCCGACCTCAACGGCGAAAAGGACACCATCAAGATCCTTACCGACCTCAACAAGGCTTTCCCCTTTGCCGAGGGCGAAAGGGAGAAAAACGTGCAGTATGCCTTAGGCGAGCTCAACGTAAAGACCGTCAAGGAAGCAATCGAACTGATGAAAAACGGACAGGTGGAGGAATTGGGAAAGCTCATGACCAAGGCTCAGGAGGACTTCGACAAATACATCACGCCCATGTGTCCCACCCAGCTCACCTCGCCCAAGCTCCACGCCATGCTAAAGGACGAGACCGTGAGGTCGCTGACCTACGGCGGCAAGGGTGTAGGCTCCCACGGCGACGGCTCGGTGCAGTTCCTCGCCAAGTCGAAGGACGACCAGGCCAAGCTCGTGGATTACCTCAAGTCGCTCGGGCTCCACGCCTATCCCCTGACCATCGAACCAAAGCACACCATACGCAAGGCTATCATACCCGTTGCGGGATTCGGCACAAGACTATATCCCGAAACCAGGTTCCTCAAGAAGGACTTCTTCCCCGTCATCGACAGGGACGGACAGGTCAAACCGCTCATACTCATACTGCTTGAGGAATGTAAGGCTGCGGGAATCGAGGAGATATGCATCGTGCTCGGCAGTGAGGAGGAGAGACTGCAATACAAGCAGTTCTTCGAGACTCCACTCCCCTCAGAGCATCTCGACAAGCTGCCTAAGGAGAAACTGAAATACGAGAGACACATCCTCGACCTCGGCAAGCGGCTCACATACGTCTATCAGACCGAGAAGAAGGGATTCGGCGATGCCGTGTATCAGTGTGCCGACTTCGCCGCCGACGAGCCGGTACTGCTGCTCCTCGGCGACACCATATATCGCAGCAACACCAACAAGTGCTGCGCACTGCAGTTCATCGAGGCTTTCGAGAAATACAACAAGCCGATGATGTCCATCCATGAGATTCCGCTTGAGAAGGTGTGCTACTACGGCGTGACCAGCGGCAAGTGGATTGACAGCAAGCAGAGGGTGCTCAACATGAGCAACATCACCGAGAAACCCACGTCGGCATACGCTGAGGAAAACCTCGGTGTGGCTTCCATGTCAGTCAAGGGTCAGAAGAGCTACTACTGCGCCTTCGGTTCATACATCCTCACTCCCGACGTGTTCAGGCAACTGAAGGAAAACATCGACAACAACGTGGTGAACGCAAAGGGCGAGATAGAGCTGACCACCGCCCTCGAACAAGTGAGACAGAAGGAAGGTCTCCTCGGAGTTAGGCTCGACGGCAAGATGTTCGACATAGGTGTACCCAACGAATACCGCGACACAATGTATAACTATTCAACTTTTGGAAGTTGAAGGAGGTAATGTTTTTTTAAACACAGAGGCACAGAGATACAGAGAAAGAACTTTGTGGCCTTTGTAAGCAGCTTTGCTGCTCTCTGTATCTTCCGTCAGCGAAAAAGGAACTTTGTTTCTTCGTGTCTTTGTGTTCAAAAAAATAAAAAACTCTGTGTCTCTGTGTTTAATAAATAACAAAATAACATGATTTCCCTCTTATTCCTCACCATCCTGACTTTTGTCCAACTCAACTGCGAGAACCTCTTCGACTGCCAGCACGACAGTCTCAAGGAGGACACGGAATTCACTCCCGACGGCAAAAGACAATGGAACAGGAACAGATACTGGAACAAAATCAAAAACATCTCACAGGAACTGGCAGGGTGCTGCGGCAACGACACCCTGCCAGACCTTATAACCCTCTGCGAAGTGGAAAACGACTCGGTCATGACTGACCTCACCCGCCGCTCATCATTGTCACGTCTCGGCTACAGGTATATCATGACCTCATCGCACGACAAGCGTGGCATCGACGTAGCACTAATATACAACACTATGTCGTTCAGACCCATAAACCATCGCTCCGTCACTCCCGACGATTGCGACGACTCACATCCCCTGCGCGACATCCTCTACGTCTCCGGTTGTATTACCTCAGGCGACACTCTCCACGTCATCGTGGTGCATGCCCCGAGCAAGTTCGGCGGAGACAAGAAGTCCCTTCCGCGTCGTATGACGGTTATGGAGAAGACCGTGGAACTCATCGACTCCATCCGCCACGCGTCCCCACAGGCAAGGATAATAATATCGGGCGACTTCAACGACACCGCCGACAGCCGGCCCATGACCTACCTCGAAGACCACGCCCTATTGAACATCACCCGCCAAGCCACGTGCAGCAACGGCATACGAGGCAGCTACAAGTACAAAGGCAAATGGGAAACCATCGACCACATCCTCGTGAGCCATTCACTCCGCCACAACGTTATCTCCACCCGAATCCACTCTACACCTTATTTAATATATAAGGACAAACAATACGGTGGATGGAAGCCCCGCCGATCTTTCAATGGCTACAGATACGACCCAGAAGGCTACAGCGACCATCTGCCCTTAGTGATGAAACTAAGATTGTAGTAAGACCTATAACCCCTTTACACTTCTATTAAACAAACGAGAACAAATATTCGCATCAACCCTTCACCCCTCATAAATCAGGCGTAATACACTGAATTACAGGGAGTTTTGGTTATGAAGGGTTAAACCAACCCTTCATAACCCTTCACAACCCTTCATTAGTTGAACTGTTTCAAATGATTTTTGAATTAGTAAAGGAAGAATGAAAGGGTATGAAGAGTGAATGAAGGGGCATGAAGAGTTATGAAGGGTTAAATCAACCCTTCATAGCACTAACTATTTAAAAATCTGTAATTTACCCTCGATTTATGAAGGGTGAAGGGTTAGAGACAATATTCGTCCGCACTCAAGCTATATCACAAGCTTCAACGAATATGCCTACATTGCCTAACGACTGTACCGACATTACCTAACGACTGTGATAACCCTGTCACCCCGATGACAGCCGACTGTCACACCCGTGACAGAGTCCGCGGAGTAAGGAGTGTAAAGACCCGCAACAGGAATAGTTTGCAAACACAGAGGCACAGAGATACAGAGTTTTATATTATTGAACACAAAGACACGAAGAAACAAAGTACTTTTGCGATATTGGAAGATACAGAGAGCAGCAAAGCTGCTTTTTACAAAGGACACAAAGATGGTTAGCGCAGCCCCACTATGAGCGTGGGCGTACAGCCAGCTGCCAATGCGGATGCCTATAGGGGCGTGGGCATCCCGCTCGCGGCCTGTCGAGAAAGCATATTTCTCTCCTGCTATTATTTTGATTACTCTCTACGCCGGCCGCGGGCGAGACGCCTACGCTCCCAGTGGCATCCGCATCCCGCCCCTACAGATAGATAATACTTTGTTCCTTTGTGTCTTTGTGTTTAATTTCAACGATTTATTTCAAACACAGAGGCACGTGAGGAGGATTAATTATGAAACAAGATGCTTGGGTTCCTTGAATATCATAGAAGCGAAACGCCATCTATATGGCGAGAGGAAGCCGAATGGAAACGTTACAACTGGTTTTGGCTGCAATATTCTCAAAAGATTGCCGTTAAGAT
Source organism: Prevotella sp. (assembly GCA_022775105.1). Taxonomy (GTDB): domain Bacteria; phylum Bacteroidota; class Bacteroidia; order Bacteroidales; family Bacteroidaceae; genus Prevotella. The sequence goes on from JALFIX010000184.1 coordinate 6,758, forward strand.
TCTGTTTCGTATGAAACAGACCGAGCTGACTCAGCAAGCTCTGGCTGAGCGTATGAACTGTACTCAGCAATTTGTATCCAAGATTCTGAAAGGGAATGAGAATCTATCACTTGATATTATCCAAACTGGAAGATGCACTCGGTATGAATTTGTTGAATAAAAGCATATAAAAAATGAAGGTATCTGCGTTAGCCATCGCAGATACCTTCGTTAAAATGCCATGAAAATGCTATTTTATGGACGTACGAGAGACATTCCACAACAGGACGTGCTGTCAACTGGGTTGACGGGCGTCCCGCTTGCGGTTTATGCGCAGCCTACTATAACTGCGGACGTAAAGCCAGTGCTCTATATTAATCACTTGGCATGTCACCTAAGCTATAAAGAAAATGTCAAGCAGTCATCTTCTTTAATTTGCCTAATAAGGCGAACATCAAGAATGCACTTATTAGGCACAATGCGATAAGAATAGCCCAGTTATACATAAGAGGTATCTTATTCCATAACATAGATGGCAACATACTGGCATAATTTCCAATAGCAGTGGCAACAAACCAACCACCCATCATTAAGCCTTTGTATTTTGGAGGTGCAACTTTAGTTACGAAAGAAATACCCATCGGAGAAAGCAGCAATTCGGCAAATGTAAGTGTTAGGTATGTTGATATTAACCATCCGGGAGAAAGAATACTCTGTGTTTGACCATTTGCCAAATCCATAGGGGATGTTAAACCTGTAGAGGCCATAGTGACAACACCAAAACCAAGAGCAGCAATCAACATACCCCATGCAATACGTGTAGGAGCGCTAACCTCATGTCCCTTCCTTGCCATAGTATCAAACAAGAACATACTAAAAGGAGTAAGAGCGACAACAAAGAACGGATTAAAATGTTGGAAATCCGATGGTTGTGCCATAGTCTTAGAATCCATCATCGAATATAACGCATAAGCTGCACCGAGCAAGAGTACAGTAACAACAGAACAAATCGACTTTCCGCGATTTGTCTTTGACTGAAAACTTGCAAAACCCGTATAAACAGAGATGGCAACAAGTGCCATGCTAAAGATATTGAAGCCAAATCGCATCGGGCCTTCAACAGTCAAGTTCGTGTATTTCTTGGCAAAGAAAGTGAGAGCCGAACCATTCTGATGGAATGCCATCCAAAAGAAAATTACAACAAAGAACACCAAAAGAAGAGCAACAATACGGTCACGAGTCTGCTTTGGTGACAGTTCTTCAACTTTGACATCAACATTTTGCACTTGCTTTACTGTAACATCCGCATGTTTAAACCATCCTCTGAATGCAAAATAAATAACGGCAGAGAATACCAATGAAACGCAAGCAACACCAAAGCAAAGTCCATAACCACCTGACAATATCTCTAAATATCTCTGCGAGGTATTTGAAGCATCATACACCATTCCGTACTGTGAAAGGTACATATTGGTAATCCATTTAGCCATAGAAGGAGCAAACATCGCACCAATGTTGATTGCCATATAGAAGAGGCTGAAAGCAGAATCGCGCTTTGCTGAATACTTGGGATCGTCATACAAGTTGCCAACAAGAACCTGAAGATTCCCTTTAAAAAGACCCGTTCCTATTGAAACAAGGGCCAAACCACCCAACATAACACTTTTTGCAGTATCAAGGTCTTTGCTTGGAACAGCAAGACCAAGATAACCTAAAAACATAACAAACATACCGATGGTCACACACTTTCCATAACCAATCTTGTCAGAGAGATAGCCTCCTAACAAAGGCAAAAAATACACCGCAGCTAAGAAAATGGCGTTAATCTGTCCGGCTTCCGCCTCACTCCATCCAAATTTAGCTTGCATAAACAAAGTAAAAATCGCCAGCATGGTATAATAACCGAATCGCTCGCCTGTGTTGGCCAAAGCCAGGGCCCAAAGGCCTTTGGGTTGTCCTTCAAACATAATAAACTTTTTTTTTGGATTAATACTATTTTATATTCTTATTCTTACTCTTAATCACGTCCCAAAGATAAGTGAGCTTGATGAATATGCCACTGTTGTTGCTTCGGGCGAAATAGTCGGTCTTGGTGTTCTTGTAGATGTCGCCAAGACCGTAGTAATAACGGGCCTCGATGAGGAAGTGCCCCACCTTGGGATGGGAGTACTCAAGACCAAGACCAGCTGTGATGCCATAGTCAAACTTGCGCTGTATGCCAAGGGTGTCCATGACGGCATCGCGCAAGGCTCCCACACGGTCACCCCTGTTGCGCGAGTCGTAATCGAAGTTGGATTTCTTCTTGTCGCCAAGGAACATACCCACCTGGGGACCCAACTGGAAGAAGGCCTGGAAGCCATTTCGCTCCCTACCCCATCCCAAGCGCGCCATCAAGGGCACCTGAATATATGTAAGCTGACGCTCGTATTCCTCAGCAACACCGGTCACAGAATTAATCACCGGCTCGTCGTTGGCGTTGAGGATGTCCTCCTTCCAACCCATTTGGGCGATGTTCACCTCGCCCACGATGGCACAGATGCTCTTGAAATACTTCTCGCTGGTGTATCTCACAGTGAGTCCTCCCGTCAGTCCGCCATGCATCTTCTGGGGGACAGTTGGCGTGAATCCCACATTGCCAAGCACATATCCGCCATTAACACCTATGGCAAGGTCGTTGCGGTGCTCGCCAATCTGCGCCTTTGCGGACAATGACAGCAAAAGGACAAAAAACATTATCGTCTTCTTCATGGCTCTAATAGGTTATGGTTTCTATCTGATGGGTGGGCTTGTAATGCACGAACAACATCGACTTGTTGAGATAGCCGCCATTGGCAATCCTCTCAAACTTGAGCGGGGTCTGCACGGGTATATAGCCTACGGAACCAGCCGCACCAGTGAAACTTTTGCCTTGCTGGTAAATTCCCTTGAGGAAGAACATCGTATGGTCGAACCCCGTGACGGCAAAGCGGGGCAATGCCTGCATCATGTCGGCATGGAAATTCCAACGGTACTTGGTGTTTATCCTCTCGGTGGCGGCAGACAGCGGATTGAGATAGAACGAGGAGGGGATATATACATTATATTTATAGAAATTGTCGATGTCATACTTTGTATATAGCATCCACTCGGTATATCCAAACATCGAGATCTGAAGTCCGGGATTGTTCATCGTGAGATTGTTGAGCTTGGCAAAGGCAAGGTTCAACTCGGGAGAACGGCCTGTGTTAAGGATGACCACATTGGGAAGGGTCTTGCTGAAGGCCTTGGCGAAATACGCCTCACTGGACTTAAGGTTGGTGACGTTATACTCGCGCCCCATCGTCTCAAGGCGACGACGCAAGCCAAACGTGAAGATTCCTTTCTTGCTCGTGGTGTCGTTGCAGTCGATGATGACGGTGTTGTAGCCCTCGAAACGCTTGAGGAAATGATTTATCGTTGACTCATTGAAGTCGGCAGGCGACTGATAGACCTGAAACAGATGACTGTTGCTGAAAACATCGGGGGCCTGGATGGAGAATGGTATCAACACCTTTATGTCGTGCTGCTCGGCAAACTTAGCCAGAGGGGGTACCTGCTTGGAATACAGCGGACCGATGATGAGGTCGCACTTGGACGCGTTCTTGTCATTGAGGAACTTGGATATGTTGGCTTCCTCAGCCACGTTCCAGGCATACACATCCACGGAGAGTCCCGTATGCTTGAGACTGTCAATCGCCATCAACACTCCACGATAATACTCCACCATACGGCGACCGTCGCCATTCTCGTCGTGCAACGGGAGCATCACGCCCACGCTAAGGCTCTTGGGCTTAGACGCTGGTTGCGGAGTGGCGGCGGGAGTCTTGGTTTCCGCCGGCTTGGTATCAGGATAAGGGATGACAATAAAATCGCCCTTCTTCAGCTCATAACCGGGATTGTTCATCTCGGGGTTGGCATTGATGAGTTGCTGAATGGTCAGTCCATACTCGCGGGCAATGCCGAAGATGGTTTCTTTCTTCTTAACCTTATGCATCTCACGCACCTTGGACGTGGACTGTGCCATCAGTGAAAATGATGCACCAAACAGCATCAAAATCACCAAAAAATATCTTAAAAGTCGTTTCATATTCGTATATTTTCAATAATCGGGAACAAAATTACGAAAAAAAAGTGGGTAAATCAACTAAATTCACTAATTTTGCACAAAATATTAATAGAAAAATGGATTTTAGAGCGTTATTTGTACTTTTTATGGGCTTTTTGGTGCATAATTGTGCCTATGCCGACATCATTCCGACCGCATATTACAACAATGAGGACGGAACGCGTGAAGAGACCACCGACGTCATCGCCGACGCAGAGGCTCCGCTGGAAGTGGAGTTCGATGCTGTGGTGACTGACATGGACGAGAACGACATGCCGTCGTTTGAATGGAGATTCGTCAAGGAGGGCGAAACGACTCCTTATATAACGAGGTATGAGAAGACCACGACCTATAAATTCATGGAGTCGGGGACTACCGTAGTGTCGCTGTTTGTGACTTATCCGGGCACGGATGAACCGGAACTGGCGGGCAGCATATCCATCACCATAAGCACAAGCCTGCTGGAAATGCCAAACGCATTCTCGCCAAACGGTGACGGCGTGAACGACATATACAAGGCAAAGTCGTCGCACAGGAGCATCGTGGAGTTTCATGCATATATCTTCAACAGATGGGGACAGAAACTGTATGACTGGACGGACATCAACGGAGGATGGGACGGCACTTTCCACGGCAAGATAGTGAATGACGGAACATACTTCGTGCTGGTGAAGGCAAAAGGTGCCGACGGAAGAGAATACAATATCAAAAGGGATGTGAACGTATTAACGAGCTTTAATGAAGATGTGCAGCAACAGCAATAATACCAAGGAAGAGGCGAGCATCAACGTGTGGGGCGCAAGGGTGCATAACCTCAAGAATATCGACGTGGAGATACCGAGGGACAGCCTCACGGTAATCACCGGACTGTCGGGTTCGGGAAAATCATCACTCGCCTTTGACACCATTTACGCTGAGGGACAGCGCAGGTATATCGAGACCTTCTCGGCATACGCGCGCAACTTCCTCGGAGGAATGGAAAGGCCTGACGTGGACAAGATTACGGGACTTAGCCCTGTCATCAGCATCGAACAGAAAACCACAAACAGAAACCCCCGCTCCACCGTAGGCACAACGACGGAGATTTACGACTTCCTCCGTCTGCTGTTCGCGAGGGCGGGAAAGGCATATAGCTATGCAACCGGCGAGGAGATGGTGAAATACACGGAAGAGCGCGTGGTGGAAATGATTCACAAGGACTATTCGGGAAGGAAAATCATGATTCTTGCACCATTGGTGAGAAGCAGGAAGGGACACTACCGCGAACTCTTCGAGAGCCTCAGGCGCAAGGGTTATATATATGTACGCGTGGATGACACTGTGAGGGAAATAACCGAAGGCATGAAAGTGGACAGATACAAGAACCACAACATTGAGGTGGTGATTGACAAGATGGCGGTGAAGGACGGACAAAACGACGACCGACTGAAGAAAAGCGTCACCACTGCAATGAAGTCAGGAGACGGACTGATCATGATTCTCGACAATGACACCGGGGAGGGAAAATTCTTCTCAAAACGCCTGATGTGCCCCACAACGGGCATGGCATACAGTGACCCTGCCCCCAACAATTTCTCGTTCAACTCGCCGCAAGGCGCGTGCCCACGATGCAAGGGACTCGGAATAATCAACTCCATCGACATGAGCAAGGTGATACCCGACCGCAGCATCAGCATATACAACGGAGCAATCGTTCCACTTGGGAAATACAAGAACCAGATGATATTCTGGCAGATAGACTCCATATTGAAAAACTATGGATATGACATCAAGACCAAGTTTGAGGACTTGTCGGAGGAGGCTGTAAATGAGGTGTTATACGGCTCATTAGGTACAGTGAAGATCAGTAAGGATTTGGTGGGAACATCATCCGACTATTTCTCATCGTACGACGGAGTGATAAAATATCTTCGCAACGTGATGGAAAACGACGAATCTGCAAGCGGACAGAAATGGGCTGACCAATTCACGGCAATGACAGTATGCAGCGAATGTCACGGCCAGAGACTTAACCGTGAGGCCCTCTCATACAAGATATGGGACAAGAACATAGCCGAACTTGCAAACATGGACATAGCCGAACTGAGGACATGGATTGACGAGGCCATGGAACATCTTGACCACCAGCAAAGCGCAATTGCAAGTGAGATAGTAAAGGAAATCAGGACAAGGCTTGACTTCCTGCTTGAGGTGGGTCTTGACTATCTGTCACTTAACCGGCAGTCGGCAAGCCTTTCGGGCGGCGAGAGCCAGCGCATCAGACTGGCAACGCAGATAGGTTCGCAACTGGTTAACGTGCTGTACATCCTTGACGAACCAAGCATCGGACTGCACCAAAGGGACAACGAGAGGCTTATCAAGTCGCTGAAGGAACTCAGGGACATAGGCAACACGGTTATCGTGGTGGAACATGACAAGGACATGATGCTTGCAGCGGATTATGTTGTGGATATCGGTCCCAAGGCGGGAAGAAAAGGCGGTGAGGTGGTATTCCAAGGCACTCCCGAGGAGATGCTCAAGAAACACACTATAACGAGCCAATACCTGAACGGGGAACTGAAAATACAGATTCCGGAAAAACGCAGGGAGGGTAACGGCAAGAGTATATGGATTCGTGGTGCCAAGGGTAACAACCTGAAAAACATCGACGTTGAATTTCCACTCGGCAAGCTCATCGTTGTAACAGGCATGAGCGGTTCGGGAAAATCCACTCTCATCAACGAGACCCTGCAACCTATTCTCAGCAAGCATTTCTACCGCTCGCTGAAAGAACCCTTAGCGTATGACTCGATTGAGGGCATCAAGAATATAGACAAGGTGGTGGATGTTGACCAAAGTCCATTGGGCAGGACTCCGCGTTCTAATCCTGCTACATATACAGGTGTGTTCGCAGACATACGTTCACTGTTTGTCAATCTGCCCGAGGCAAAGATAAGAGGCTATAAACCAGGCAGGTTCTCTTTCAATGTAAAGGGCGGAAGATGCGAGGCTTGCTCAGGAAACGGGTATAAGACCATCGAAATGAATTTCCTGCCCGACGTGATGGTTCCGTGCGAGGTATGTCACGGCAAGAGATACAACCGTGAGACGCTTGAGGTAAGATACAAGGGAAAAAGTATTTCCGACGTATTGGAGATGACAGTTAACCAGGCTGTTGAATTCTTCGAAAACGTGCCTGACATACTACGCAAAATCAAGACAATACAGGACGTGGGACTTGGATATATCAAACTTGGACAACCATCCACAACTCTGTCGGGCGGTGAAAGCCAAAGAGTGAAATTGGCTACGGAACTAAGTAAAAAGGACACTGGCAGCACTCTGTATATCCTTGACGAACCAACAACCGGTCTTCACTTTGAGGATATCAGAATCCTCATGGAGGTACTACAGAAATTAGTGGACAGGGGAAACACGGTAATAGTCATTGAACATAATCTCGACGTAATCAAACTGGCAGACCATATTATCGACATTGGCCCTGAAGGCGGAAAGGGCGGAGGACGAGTCACTGTGACAGGGACACCGGAACAGGTGGCAGAGTCAAAGGAAAGTTTCACGGCTAAATTCTTAAGGGAGGAACTGAGAAGATGATGTGGACAGACAGGATAAGACAGGTGAAAATCATACTTGTGGTCACTGCTATCATAATAGCGGTGGCCTCATTGGTGGTTTCACATATTCTTATTAAAGACCTCTCTAACGAGGAACACAACAAGATGGTTACGTGGGCACAGGCACTGAACACACTCAATAACGCGTCGGAAAATACCGACCTTACCCTGGTGCTTAATGTCTTAAAGGCAAATAATACCATTCCTGTTATTGTCATGTCTTCAAAAGGGGATATATGTGACTACAGAAATATCGACATTAATGAGAGTAATGCCAATGACTCAATAAACGCCCTAAAGAAACAAGCCCAAAGCTACTATCAATCAGGTAAATATATAAAGATTGACCTGGACGGAACTACCGACTATCAGATTGTATGCTATGACGAGTCAATAATGCTCAAGCGACTTGCCACTTATCCATACGTGCAGCTTGGAATTGTTCTTATCTTCGTGGTTATTGCCATATTCGCCCTACTCTCTTCCAAAAAGGCTGAACAGAACAAGGTGTGGGTTGGATTATCCAAGGAAACAGCCCATCAATTAGGTACTCCAATCTCCAGTCTAATGGCATGGACGGAAATTCTCAAGGAGAGTTATCCTGATGACGAGATGATCAGGGAAATGGAAAAAGACGTAAGACGACTTGAAATAATAGCCGAACGATTCTCTAAGATAGGCTCCATACCTGAACCAAAGGAAACAAGCCTAAACGAGGTGGTGACACACGTGGTAGAATATATGGACAGACGCACATCCTCAAAAGTGAAGATAACATCCAACTGTGGCACGGACAATAACATAATTGTAAATATCAACACCTCACTGTTTGAATGGGTCATTGAAAACCTCTGCAAAAATGCAGTGGATGCCATGGAAGGAAAAGGAAACATCGATATTTACACATATCAGGAAAAGGAAAAAACAATAATTGAAGTAAAAGACAACGGCAAGGGAATCAAACGTAGTGACATCAAGAATGTCTTTACTCCAGGTTTCACTACGAAAAAACGTGGATGGGGTTTAGGACTTTCATTGGCAAAAAGAATAATAGAAGAATATCATAAAGGGAAAATATACGTAAAAGAAAGCGAAATAGGCAAAGGAACAACTTTCAGGATAGAACTACCTATAACATAAGATGTCATAAAATTATTATCATATAATACAGCATAAGAATAATATAAAAAAGCCTCAAAAGTATTGCTACTTTTGAGGCTCTGCTTTAATTTGAAAAGAAGGCGGCTTCCTACTCTCCCGCATTGCATTGCAGTACCATCGGCGTAAGTGGGCTTAACTTCTCTGTTCGGAATGGGAAGAGGTGGG
>JALFIX010000200.1 GCA_022775105.1 Prevotella sp.
TCTTTTATATGATAATTTTTTTGTTACTTTGCACTCGAATTATAATAAAAAGGTGAATTTATGCTGAATTTGGCGCATTATTTTCCTATAACAGACCCGACGCTGATATTCTTCGTCGTGCTCTGTATCATACTTCTGGCACCTATTGTGATGAGTCGATTGCGTATTCCGCATATCATCGGCATGGTGCTGGCAGGTGTGGCTGTGGGACAATACGGACTGAATATCCTCGAGCGTGACTCGTCGTTTGAACTCTTCGGCAAGGTGGGACTGCTTTATATCATGTTTCTCGCGGGACTTGAGATGAACCTCACCGACATCATGAAACGCAAGGGGAAATTCCTTATCTTCGGATTCCTTACTTTTTTCATACCATTTGTCACGGCCTTCTTCGTGGGCACTGGGCTTTTGGGCTATAGCGAATTAGGTTCGATGCTCTTCGCCTGTATCTTAGCTTCTAACACGCTCATTGCCTATCCCATAGTGTGCAAGTACGGACTGCAGAAGCATAAGGCGGTGGCACTGAGTGTGGGTTCGTCGATGATTGCACTGACACTGTCGCTGTTGGTGCTGGCTGCCATTGTGGGAGCCAACGGAGGCGAACACGGCATAACGTTCTGGATGCTGTTCTTGTTCAAGGTGGTTGTGTTCTGTGCGGTCATGTCGATACTTGTGCCGCGGCTCACTCGGTGGTTTTTCCGCAACTATGCCGACTCGGTGATGCTGTATATTTACACGATGAGCGTGCTGTTCTTCTCGGCTGCCGTGTCGCAGATGTGCGGGCTGGAGGGCATCTTCGGAGCCTTCCTCGCAGGACTTATTCTCAACAGGTTCATACCGAGCGTGTCGCCGCTGATGAACAGGTTGGAGTTTATCGGTAACGCCCTGTTCATCCCTTACTTTCTGATTGGAGTGGGAATGTTGATTGACATTACGGTGCTGTTCCGTGGATTCGACACGCTTTGGGTGGTGTTCTGCATGGTGTTCTTCGCCACGCTCACCAAGGCTGTGACGGCTTACTCGTCGTGCCTGGTGTTCAGGTATTCATGGTTGAGCGGACACATGATGTTCGGACTCACCGAGGCACATGCCGCCGGAGGTATCGCGATGACCATGGTGGGAATGAGGATGCAGTTGCCCGACGGCACATATGTGGTGGATGCCAACATGCTCAACGGTGTGGTTATGATGATTCTATTCACGTGTATCATCAGTTCGGTGGTTGTGGAGTATTCTGCACAGGGCATCCTGCTGAGGGAGAAGATGCAGCCCGAAGAGCCTGACGACAAGATGATGGACGACGAGCAGATGCTCTTGCCGCTGCAACACGCCGATGATGCCGACCATCTCGTGCAGCTTGCCATACTGATGCGCAACAAGCGGTTGGGACGTGGACTGATAGGCATCAATGTGGTGTATGACGACGTGAACAGCAGGCGCAACAAGAACGCGGGCAGCCGCATACTGGAGCACGCTGAGGAGACGGCGGCATCGGCAGACGTGAGGATGGTGACGCAGAGCCGACTATCGACAAACATATCCAACGGCATCAAGCATGCCTTTAGGGAATATGAGGCGAGCGAGATCATCATGGGCCTGCATCGCAAGACATCACCCGGCGACACCTTCTGGGGGGCCTATACGCAGGGACTCATCAGCGAGATTAGCCGTCAGATTATGGTGTGCCGCATCGAGAAACCGCTCAACACGATAAGGCGCATACAGGTGGCAGTGCCGTCGAGGGTGGAGTATGAGCCGGGATTCTACCGATGGGTGGAGCATCTCGCCAGGTTGGCAGGCAATCTCGGTTGCCGCATAGTGTTCCATGCGCGCAAGGGCACCAACGAGCTGATATCGCAATATATACAGAACCGTCATCCCGAGGTGCGCGCGGAATACGAGGAACTCCTCCATTGGAAGGAGTTGACGACAATGGCGCGCAACGTCAAGCCCGACCACCTGTTAGTGGTAATCACGGCGCGAAGCGGCACGGTATCCTATAAATCGGCATTCGAGCATCTGCCCCAAGAGCTCACTGACTCCTTCCCCCAAGGCAGTATGATCATCCTTTATCCCGACCAGTACGGTCAGCCACAGGATGCAATGACATTCACCGCCCCACAGGTACAGGATAAGGAGAGTGCCTACGCAACAGTACTGAATTTCCTGATGAAATTCAGAAAATAACCCCTACAATACCTACAACCCCCTACAAAAAAAATATGATAGAATTAAAAAACATCCACAAGAGCTTCGGCTCGTTACAAGTCCTGAAAGGCATTGACCTGCATATCGACAAAGGCGAGGTGGTCAGCATAGTGGGCCCCAGCGGAGCCGGCAAGACTACATTGCTACAGATAATGGGTACACTCGACCGTCCCGACTCAGGGACAGTGATAGTTGACGGTATCGACGTGAGCAGTATGAGCGGCAAGAAGATTTCCGAGTTCCGCAACACCCACGTGGGGTTCGTTTTCCAGTTTCATCAGTTGCTGCCTGAGTTCACGGCGTTGGAGAATATCATGATTCCCGCATATATCGCCGGACGCTCCACCAAGGAGGCGAAGCAGAGGGCTATGGAATTGTTGGAGTTTATGAATCTCGCCGACCGTGCCCAGCACAAGCCCAACGAGCTGTCGGGAGGCGAGAAGCAGCGTGTGGCTGTGGCAAGGGCATTGGTGAACAATCCCGCCGTAATCTTTGCTGACGAGCCTTCGGGCAGTCTCGACTCACAAAACAAAGCCGAACTCCACCAGCTCTTCTTCGACCTGAGGGATAAATACGGCCAGACCTTCGTCATTGTAACCCACGACGAGCATCTTGCCGACATCACCGACCGCACCATCCACATGAAAGACGGAATAATAGCTCTCCCTATACCCCCTACATCACCTATAATCCCTACCCCACAAGAAGAATAAAAAAATGAAAAAAATCACCTTAGGAGCCTACAACCTCCTTAAAGTTGTAAAGAAAGTGGATTTCGGAATGTATCTCGACGGTGGTGTCGAAGGCGAGATACTCCTCCCCACGCGTTATGTGCCCGAGGAATGCAAGATAGGCGACGAACTCAATGTCTTCCTGTATCTCGACCAGGACGAGAAAATCATTGCCACCACATTGGAGCCGTTGGCTAAGGTGGGCGACTTCGCCTGCTTGGAGGTGGCATGGGTGAATGAATACGGTGCATTCCTCAATTGGGGACTCATGAAGGACCTCTTCTGCCCGTTCCGCGAGCAGAAAATGCGTATGCAGAAAGGAGAGATGTATATCGTATATGTGAAACTCGACGAGGAGAGCTATCGCATCATGGCTACAGCCAAGGTGGACAAGTATCTCAACCAGGACAAGCCTGCATACAAGCATGGCGACGAGGTTGACTTGCTCGTTCAGCAGAAAACGGAATTGGGATTTAAGGTTATCATCGATAATGCCTATGGCGGACTGATATATGACAACCAGGTGTTCCGGCCGCTTCATACGGGCGACCGTCTTAAGGGATATATCGACCGCGTGCGTCCCGACGGCAAGATTGACGTGACAATACAGCCCACGGGTCGCAGGCAAACTGAGGAGTTCTCGGACGTGTTGTTAGCTTATCTGCAGGATAACGGCGGTCATTGCAGCTTGGGTGACAAGAGTCCCGCCGAACTCATCGCCGACCGTTTCAAGGTCAGCAAGAAGACATTCAAAAAGGCAATAGGCGACCTATACCGCAAACGCCTTATCACCATATCTGACGAAGGTATCGACCTCGTGTGAAGTAATCCACAGATTATCACAGATAGAATTATAAAAAAGATTAACACAGATTTTGGTTTTGCGGAGCCAAAATCTGTGTTAATCTTATATAATTAATTATCCGTGGAAATCTGTGGATACTTAAAATTATCCGTGGAAATCTGTGGATAATGATTAGAACTCAGCCGTCTTCGGCGTTCTTGGGAACGGGATGACATCGCGGATGTTCTGCATACCGGTGACAAAGAGAATCAGACGCTCGAAGCCTAAGCCGAAACCTCCGTGAGGACATGAACCGTACTTGCGGGTGTCGAGATACCACCACATGTCCTTCATCGGGATGTTGCGGCGCTCAATCTCTGACATCAGCTTGTCGTAGCTTTCCTCGCGCACACTGCCACCGATGATCTCACCAATCTGCGGGAAAAGCACGTCGGTGCCCTGCACAGTCTTGTCGTCATCGTTGATCTTCATATAGAAAGCCTTGATATCCTTGGGATAGTCTATCATGATGACTGGCTTCTGGAAATGCTCCTCGACGAGGTAACGCTCGTGCTCACTGGCGAGGTCCATACCCCAGCTGACGGGGAACTCAAACTTCTTGCCGTTCTTCACAGCCTCTTCGAGTATGCGGATGCCCTCGGTGTAGGGCAGGCGCACGAAGTCAGTCTTCACCACCGACTGCAGACGCTCCAAGAGGGTCTTGTCAATCATCTTGTTGAGGAACTCAAGGTCGTCCTTGCAGTTGTCGAGTGCCCAGTTGACACAGTATTTGATGAAGTCTTCCTCAAGGTCCATCAGGTCGTTGAGGTCGATGAATGCCACCTCTGGCTCAATCATCCAGAACTCGGCGAGGTGACGAGGAGTGTTGGAGTTCTCGGCGCGGAAGGTGGGACCGAAGGTGTAGATGGCTCCCAAGGCTGTGGCTCCAAGTTCGCCCTCAAGTTGTCCGCTCACGGTGAGTGAGGTCTGCTTGCCGAAGAAATCATCATCATAGATAATCTTTCCTTCCTCGTCCTTCTTCAGGTCGTAGAGGTTCTTGGTGGTCACCTGGAACATCTGTCCTGCACCCTCACAGTCACTGGCGGTGATAAGCGGGGTGTGGAAGTAGAAGAAGCCGTGCTCGTGGAAGTACTGGTGGATGGCGATTGCCATGTTGTGGCGGATGCGCATCACAGCTCCGAAGGTGTTGGTGCGCAAACGCAGATGTGCGTGCTGGCGCATGTATTCGAAACTCTGACCCTTCTTCTGCATGGGATAGTCACCGCCGCAAAGGCCATAGACCTCAATCTCGCGGCACTGCAGTTCGACACTCTGTCCCGCTCCCTGGCTCTCCACAAGTTCGCCGTTGACATTTATACACGAACCGGTAGTTATCTGCTTAAGCAGGTCGGCGTCAAACTTGGTCGGGTCAACCACCACCTGTATGTTCTTGATGGTGGAGCCGTCGTTGAGGGCGATGAAATCCACCGCCTTGCTTGAGCGGTGGGTTCTCACCCATCCCCTTACGTTTACTATCTGTCCATAGTCGGTGCGCTTCAGCGCATCCACTACCTTTGTTCTTTTTATTGTCTGCATCGTTTTATATTTAATTAGGAATTAGAAATCTAATTCCTCATTCCTCATTTATTCAAAAGCTCCCATTCTCAGGCGGTCAACTTCCTCCTCGGTGAGGTAGCGCCAGTCGCCGCGGCGAAGGTTCTTCTTGGTCAGACCGGCGAACTGCACGCGGTCGAGCTTGGTCACGCGATAGCCGAGGCTCTCGAAGATGCGGCGCACAATGCGGTTCTTGCCGCTGTGGATTTCGATGCCCACCTGCTTCTTGTCCTTCTCGTCGGCATATTCGCAAGCGTCTGCCTGTATCTCACCGTCTTCAAGCTCTATACCGTCACGAATCTGCTGGATGTCGTGGGCGGTTACGTTCTTGTCGAGATATACGTGATAAATCTTCTTCTTGAGGAACTTCGGGTGAGTGAGCTTCGAAGCCATGTCACCGTCGTTGGTCAGGAGAAGCACACCTGTGGTGTTGCGGTCGAGACGACCTACCGGGTAGATGCGCTCGCGGCAAGCGTTCTTCACGAGGTCCATAACGGTCTTGCGCTGCTGTGGGTCGTCGCTTGTGGTGACGTAGTCCTTTGGCTTGTTGAGCAGCACGTAAACCTTCTTCTCGATGCTTACGGGCTGGTCGTGGAACTTCACCTCGTCGGTGCGCAATACCTTTGTTCCCAGTTCGGTAATCACCTCTCCGTTTACAGTGATCACACCTGCCTGTATATATTCGTCAGCCTCTCTGCGGCTGCATATTCCTGCATTGGCAAGATACTTGTTGAGGCGAATCGGCTCATTCGGATCGTAGTTTTCCTCCTTGTACTCAATACGCTTCTTCATGCTGTACTTAGCATTCGGGTCATAGCCGGGAGTGCGCTGCTTGCGGAATCCGCCCGGACGCTGTGGCTGTCCGTATCCTCCACGTCCCTGTGGAGCATAGCCCCCTCGCTGTTGTCCGTATCCTCCGCGTCCCTGGGGTGCATAGCCTCCTCGCTGTTGTCCGTATCCTCCGCGTCCCTGGGGAGCATAACCGCCTCCGCGCTGTTGTGGCTGTCCGTAACCTCCGCGTCCCTGTGGAGCATAGCCTCCTCGCTGCTGTGGCTGGCCATATCCGCCTTGCTGGTTATAGCCACCGCGCTGCTGGTTGTAACCGTTGCGCTGCTGGTTGTAACCGCCTCTCTGTTGTGGCTGGTAACCGCCCTCGTTGTTGTACCTTGGACGATAGGACGGACGCTGTGGTGCGCTTGACTGAAGTCCGGCACCGAATCCTTCGGGACGGAATCCGCCTTCCTCCTTGTTCGTTCTGTCAAAAGATGTCATACGTGGACGCTGTGGTGCGCCATTATTGATACGTGGACGTGGTGAGCGTCCCGGTGCACGGTAGCCCTGATAGCCACCTGTGTGTCCTGCTGACTGATAGCCCTCGCGGCCATCCTTGTTCTGCTCAGCAGAGATGTTCTCTGGTTTCTTCTCGTTTTCTTCCATAATAGTAATACTAAATAAATCCTTTAATCGATAATCCTTTAATCTCTTTTTCTAATAATGTTTGTTTCTGAATTTTTGTTTTTTTAATGATTGAGTTTAAAATATACCAGTATAATTGTGGGGAGTGATGCTCATAAGCTCAGCCTTTACGCTGTCGCTGACATCAAGTCCCTGGACAAATTCGTGGATAGTCTGCTCGTCCATCTTCTTGTTGGTGCGGGTCAGTGCCTTGAGTGCCTCATAGGGGTGGGGGTATGCCTCGCGGCGCAGGATGGTCTGGATGGCCTCTGCCACCACTGCCCATGTGTTGTCGAGGTCGGCGGCAATCTTCTCCTCGTTGAGGATGAGCTTGCGCAATCCCTTCAGTGTGCTCTGGAAGGCTATGATGCTGTGTCCCATTGGCACGCCCACGTTGCGCAGCACGGTGGAGTCGGTGAGATCACGCTGTAGGCGGCTTACCGGCAGCTTCTGGGCGAGGAACTGCAGTATGGCATTGGCGATGCCGAGGTTGCCCTCGCTGTTCTCATAGTCGATGGGATTCACTTTGTGGGGCATGGCACTTGAGCCTACCTCGCCTGCCTTGATCTTCTGCTTGAAGTAGTCCATGGAGATATACATCCAGAAGTCACGGTCGAGGTCGATGACTATGGTGTTGATACGGCGCATGGCGTCGAAGGCGGCGCCGAGCCAGTCGTAATTGCTGATCTGGGTGGTGTATTGTTCGCGCTGCAGACCGAGTTTCTCGCTGACGAACTTGTTGCCGAACTCACGCCAGTCGTATTCGGGATATGCCACGTGGTGGGCGTTGTAGTTGCCAGTGGCACCGCCGAACTTGGCTGTCATGGGCACCTGCTTAAGGCTCTCAAGCTGCTGCTCCAGTCGATATACATACACCATCACCTCCTTGCCCAGGCGGGTGGGGGAGGCGGGCTGTCCGTGGGTTTTGGCGAGCATTGGCACCTCTTTCCATTCCTCGGCGAACGAGCGCAGCTGTGCTATCAGTTCCTCCACGAGCGGATAATACGCTTCCTCCAGCGCCTCCTTGATGGAAAGTGGCACGCTGGTGTTGTTGATGTCCTGTGACGTGAGTCCAAAATGTATGAATTCCTTGTATTCCTCAAGGCCTCCAATCTTGTCGAGTTCTTCCTTGATGAAATACTCCACTGCCTTTACGTCGTGGTTTGTGGTCTGTTCGATGGTCTTAACTCTCTCTGCGTCCTCCTTGGAGAAGTTGCGATAGATGTTTCTCAGTGTCTCAAACAGGCTGTTGTCGAATCCCTTCAACTGTGGTAGTGGCAGTTCGCAGAGCGTGATGAAATATTCTATTTCTACTCTCACTCGGTATTTGATGAGTGCATACTCAGAAAAGTACTCTGCCAGTTTCTCTGTTTTTCCCCTGTATCGTCCGTCGATGGGTGAAATGGCTGTCAGTGCATCTAATTCCATGTCCTGATTTATATATCCTTAATTAATAAAATATGTATGTTTTCTCAATTCGGGTACAAAGGTAATCATAATTTTTGAATTACCAAGCATTTTTTCGATAAATTTCCATTTTGGAGTGAATTTAATGATAAAAAAATCCTGCAACACGACAAATGTCATATCACAGGACTCAATGAAAGGAGGTGTGGGCGCTGAGGGATTCGAACCCCCGACCCTCTGCTTGTAAGGCAGACGCTCTGAACCAACTGAGCTAAGCGCCCTCATTGCTTGATTGCGGGTGCAAAGGTACGGCAAATTTTTCATTCCACCAAATTTTTTTGGGACTTTTTTCAAAAAAAGATGCATTTTCCTTAAAAAAGCCGTGATTTTGTTGCATATTTGGCCAAAAACAACTAATTTTGCACTGTTTTTAAGAAATAATAGAGATATGAGATATGCAATTATTGGCACCGGTGCCATAGGAGGCTACTATGGTGCAAAATTAGCCCGGGGTGGGGCGGAAGTGCATTTCCTGCTTCATTCCGATTATGAATATGTATTAAACAATGGTTTGCAGGTGAACTCCTGCGACGGTTCATTTCATATTGACAGACCTAATGTCTATCGCCGCACTGAGGATATGCCGCAGTGCGACGTGGTGATTGTGGCACTCAAGACCACCAACAATCATCTCCTGACTTCGCTCTTGCCGCCGCTGTTGAAGCCGGACACGATGGTGCTGCTTATACAGAACGGCATAGGGGTGGAAGCGTCGGTTGAGATGATGTTTCCTGATATCCGCTTGGCTGCCGGACTTGCCTTCATCTGTTCGGCAAAGACGGAGCCGGGAGTGGTCAACCACCAGTGCTATGGCAATATAAACATAGGTAATTACTCGTGCCGTGATGCAGCGCGATATGCCGCCATGCTGGATGACATGAGAAAGGCGGGGATTGGTGTTGCTGATGTGGAATATCGTCAGGCCCGATGGAAGAAGGCGGTGTGGAACATGCCGTTCAACGGTATGACTGTGGCTCTTGACACACAGACCGACCGTCTGTTGTCCAATCCTGCCACGTTGAAGCTCATACGTGAGCAGATGATGGAGGTGATTGGTGCCGCCAATGCCTTGGGTGTTGAGGGACTCGACGAGTCGTTTGCCGACAAGATGATACGCAATACCCAGGTGATGGTGCCCTATTCCCCGAGCATGAAGCTCGACCACGACTTCCATCGTCCGATGGAGATAGAGTTTCTATATACGCGCCCGATAGCAGAGGCGCGGCAGGCCGGATTTGCCATGCCGCGCCTCGAAATGCTTGAAGCCCTGCTGAGATTTAAGGACTCTTAACTCCTCAACACTTCAAAGGAACTGTTTGGCTAATATAATATTTAACACAATGTTTTCCTTACCGCAAGGCTTTGTGGCGACTTTTAAGTTGCTTGTTGTCTTTGTATCTAAAAAATCTTAGTTTCTTTGTGTCTTTGTGTTCAAAATATCTGATTCGCCGAAATGTTCCCCCTCCATGTCCCTGCGGCTCTTGCTCTTGGTGACAAATCTCACGCCGAAGAACACAAGGACCACGGCTAAGGCATGGGCGGGCTTGAATATGCCAAGGCCCGTGAGCACGCTCACCACTACAGCCACCATTGGCTGCACATAGTTATACACGCTCACCACCGTGGGACGCAGTGTCTGCTGGGCGTTCATCGTCAGTATATAGCATATGTAGGTGCAGATGAACACCACGAACAGGGTTTCGAGCCATGTGGAGGTGGGGACATTGGGGAAGTCGATGGCTGCCACATGGCTGAAGGTGAAGGGTAATATATATAAGGTGGCAAAGGTGAACATCCACTTGTTCACCGTGAACACCGAGTATTTTCTTATCAGCGGATTGAACAGAGATAGATAGAGGGCAAAGGAGAACTGGGCGAACAGGCATAGCAGGTCGCCGCGTATGTCGCCCACCTTGTCGCTCGCTGCAGTTGCGCTCGACAGGATGAGGATAATGGCTCCCGAGAAACCGAGCAGCACGCCGCCCACCTTCTTTGTGGTCAGCGGTTCTTTCAGTATGAGTGCCGAGAGCAGCATGGCGAAGATAGGCATCGAGGTGGTCACGATGCTGGCGTTGATGGGCGAGGTGATGCTCAGTCCGATGGTGAATCCGCACTGGTTGAGCGTCAGTCCGAAGAGTCCGGCAAGACCGAGACGGAACACGTCCTTCACAGGCACGTGCTCGCGCTTTACGAATAGTGATGTAATCCAGAAAAGCACAGCGGCACCCGCCACGCGGAATGTCACCATGTCGATGCCCGTGATGCCGTGGGTCATTGCGTCTTTGCCAAGTGGAGCCATAAGCCCCCAAAAAGCACAGGCGAAAAACATGCTCAAATGAGCTAAAAGTGGTCTTTTGTTATCCATTTTTTCTTATTTTAATCTTTTTCGGCTGCAAAGTTACTCATTATTCAGGAATTATTGCTATATTTGCGTCGAAAAACGATTAAAATCTGAAAGCCTATGCAGAAATATGCTGATTATATAGACCAAATAGAGATTGATTCGCTATGGAGCGGCACCAAGCACATAGTGTGGAACCTCGACCCGCACGTGAATATCCTCAGCGGTATCAACGGAGTGGGAAAGAGTACTATATTAAATAAGGTGGTGAAGGGACTCCTCCCAGGGGGCGAGTTTCCGAGCCATATGCTCAAGGGCGTAAGGCTGAAGGTTATGCCCGAGGATGCCCGTTGGATCCGCTATGACGTGATACGCAGTATGGACCGTCCGCTCATCAGCAGCGAGACGGTGAATAAGATTGTGGATGCATCGGTGGTCACCGAACTCGACTGGCAGCTCTACCAGCTGCAGCGCAAGTATCTCGACTACCAGGTGAACATCGGCAACCGCATCATCGAGGTGCTGCAGAGCGGCAGGCCAGATGCCGCCATCGAGGCACAGAGGATATCAGAGCCGAAGAAGAAGTTTCAGGATATGCTCGACCGCCTCTTTGCCGAGACAGGCAAGCGGCTCATACGCACTAAGAACGAGATTGCCTTTACGCAGATTGGTGAGGAGCTGATGCCCTACCAGCTTTCGAGCGGCGAAAAGCAGATGCTTGCCATACTGCTCACCGTGCTCATCGAGGACAACCAGCATTATGTGCTCTTTATGGACGAGCCGGAGGTGAGCCTGCATGTTGATTGGCAGCAGAAACTCATCGACATGATTCTCGACCTCAATCCCAATGTCCAGATTATCCTCACCACTCATTCGCCGGCAGTGATCATGAACGGATGGATGGACAAGGTGACGGAAGTGACGGACATCACTATTAAATGAAGAATGAAGAGTGAAGAATGAAGAATGGCTGCGCGATAACGTCCGCGAAAACGTCCGCTGTAGGGTCTTACCTCGTGTAAGACCGCTAAACCGGAAGGCCCATACGGCGGGCGGTCTTACACGAGGTAAGACCCTACAGCGGACGGTATTAATGGTGGCGTTTTATATAAATATGAAGTATGAAGCGGCTGAAGGACAATGTTACGGCGGGGTATGTGGCGGCGGCTAACAAGTTGGCGTCTAAGAATGCCCGGAGGAAGATAGTGGCTTACGTGGAAAGCTACGATGATGTCTTCTTCTGGCGCACCGTGCTCTCGCGATTCGAGGACGAGACACGCTACTTCGAGGTGATGCTGCCCACTCGCGACAAACTGGAGCGCGGCAAGAAGTCGGCACTGATGAATGTCATTGGCGAGAATGTGGGACCCGACATGATTGCCTGCGTGGATGCCGATTATGACTATCTCCTGCAAGGTTCATCGCCCACGTCGAAGAAAATCCTTGAGTCGCCATACGTGTTCCATACCATCGTATATGCCATCGAAAACTACCAGTGCTATGCCGAGAGCCTTAACACCGTGGCTGTGATGGTGACACTCAACGACCACCGCATCTTTGACTTCCCCACATTTATGCGGGGATATTCCGAAGCCATCTTCCCCTTGTTTGTGTGGTCGGTGATGCTTTATCGCAGCGGTGAATACAGTCGTTTCTCGCTCTCCGATTTCAATACCACCATCGACCTTGGCGGCTTCTCGCTTCAGCATCCCGAGGAGTGCATTGAGCACCTGCGTGGCAAGTGTATGCGTAAGGTGAAATGGCTGCAACAGAAGTTTCCGGGACGCAAGCAGAAATACCTCGACACCCGCGACGACCTGTTGCGGCTCGGCGTCACTCCCCAGGAGACATACCTATACATACAGGGTCATCATCTCTTCGATGCCGTGGTGGCTCCGGTGATGACCAAGGTGTGCAACCGGCTTCGCATGGAGCGCGAGAGTGAAATCAGCCGCACTGCCGTACATCGCACGCAGATGTACAACGAACTCTCATGCTATGAGAACTCGCTTGTCGACACCAAGCAAATGCTGAAGAAGAACATGGGATATATGCAGTCGCGACAATTTCTTCAACTGCAAGAATCTATTTGGGAAAGACTTTTTTTTAATGAAGAATGAAAAATGAAGAATGAAGAATGGGCTGCGCTGCGTAGGGGATGCGGATGCCTCTGGGAGCGTGGGCGTCTCGCCCGCGGCCTGCGTAGAGAGTAATTTTTAAATGAAGAATGAAGAATTTTAAGTATTGCCCGTGGATTTTATAAACACAAAGACACAAAGGAACAACGGATTATTTTTGATACAAATGTTTCTTCGTGTCTTTGTGTTCAAAATTAAAACTCTGTAGCTCCGTGCCTCTGTGTTCAATTATTACACAGTGGCTAAAGCATCACCAGAAATCCACCATGCGGATTTCGAATATCAGCGTGCTGCCTGCGGGTATTGAACTGCTGGCTGACAGACCATATCCTAACTGGTAGGGAATGTAAACCCTGTAATAGTCGCCGCGGCGCATGTTAAGCAGGGCAGTGGTGAAGCCATCAACAACTCCGCTGATTGCAAACTTTGTGGGATTGGCAATCGCCGGGTCAAACACTCCTTGGTATGATGAGTCAAAGAGATAACCCTTGGGATAGGTGGGAGAGGGGAGCAGGCGTCCCAGATAGTGCACCTTCACCGAATCAGAGTATTGCGGATACTCATCCTTTGCCGCGGGGTCGCTGCCCAGCTTCTCCATGATGATATAGTCGGAGTTGGCATTTGCAGCCTCGGCAATCTTCGACCATGTGCGCACCCGCTTCCAAGTACCATTGTCGCCCATGGCCTGCACCTTGGCAGTCAGTTCGTCGTAGTACTTGTCGTTGACGTTCACCCAGTCGGCGTATTCTTCAACGGTATTGTCTTCCTCGCTGCATGAGGTCGTGGCGAACAACGCCACGACCATCATCAGCATATATAAGGCTATATTTTTTATATACATTTGTCTTATTGTAACTTCTTAAGAAGGCTTGCTATGCTCACCTTGTCCTCGATGATACTGTTAAGCTCTGAGATAGGCACACGCTCCTGCTCCATGGTGTCGCGGAAACGCAGTGTCACACAGTTGTCCTTGAGAGTGTCGTGGTCAACGGTCACGCAGTAAGGCGTACCGATGGCATCCTGACGGCGATAGCGCTTTCCGATAGAGTCCTTCTCGTCATACTGGCAGTTGAAGTGGAACTTCAGGTCGTTGATTATCTCGCGTGCCTTTTCGGGCAGTCCGTCCTTCTTCACCAATGGCATCACTGCGAGCTTCACTGGAGCCAGTGCTGCGGGCAACTTCAACACCACGCGTGTCTCGCCGTTCTCTAATTTCTCCTCCTCGTATGCGTGACACATGATAGAGAGGAACATACGGTCAACACCGATAGATGTCTCGATGACATACGGGGTGTAGCTCTCGTTGGTCTGCGGGTCGAAGTACTTGATACCCTTGCCCGAGAACTTCTCGTGCTGCGAGAGGTCGAAGTTGGTGCGGCTGTGGATGCCCTCCACCTCCTTGAATCCGAACGGCATCTTGAACTCGATGTCGGTGGCTGCGTTGGCATAGTGTGCCAGCTTGTCGTGGTCGTGGAATCGGTAGTTCTCAGCACCGAAACCGAGAGCCTGGTGCCATGCCATTCGTGTCTGCTTCCACTTCGGGAACCATTCGAGTTCAGTGCCCGGCTTCACGAAGAACTGCATCTCCATCTGCTCGAACTCGCGCATACGGAAGATAAACTGTCGCGCAACAATCTCGTTGCGGAATGCCTTGCCGATTTGTGCTATTCCGAAAGGAATCTTCATGCGGCCCGTCTTCTGCACGTTCAGGTAGTTTACAAAGATACCCTGTGCAGTCTCCGGACGCAGATAAACCTTCATCGAGGCATCAGCCGATGCCCCCATCTCGGTGGCGAACATAAGGTTGAACTGGCGCACGTCGGTCCAGTTCTTGGTGCCGCTGATGGGATCAACAATCTCCTCGTCCAGGATAATCTGCTTCAGTGCCTCAAGGTCAGGACCCTGCATGGCCTCTGCATATCGGGCGTGGAGTGCGTCGCGCTTGTCCTTGGTCTCCTTCACGCGCTCGCTTGTCTCCATATACTTTTCCTCGTCGAATGAGTCGCCGAAGCGCTTGCGAGCCTTGGCAACCTCCTTCTGGATTTTCTCGTCGTACTTTGCAATCTGGTCTTCGATGAGCACATCGGCGCGATAGCGCTTCTTTGAGTCGCGGTTGTCGATCAGTGGGTCGTTGAATGCGTCAACGTGCCCGCTTGCCTTCCAGATTGTGGGGTGCATGAAGATAGCAGAGTCAATGCCCACGATGTTCTCGTGTAGCAGGACCATGCTCTTCCACCAGTACTGCTTGATGTTGTTCTTCAGTTCCACTCCGTTCTGTCCGTAGTCATATACGGCGCCGAGACCATCGTAAATCTCGCTGCTGGGAAATACGAAACCATATTCCTTGCAGTGTGAAACAATTTTCTTGAATACGTCTTCTTGTGCCATTTCTTAAATTATAAATTATAAATATCTTATTTTTAGCTTGCAAAGTTACTGTATTATTTTGGAAAAACCAAAAAATATTGCGTTAAAACTACAAAAAGAATTAAAACACTTGCTTTTTTTTGCATATTTCAAAATTTTGCCGTAACTTTGTAGGAAATTTGTGAGAAGATGAGTGACGAAACAAAAGACAATGAGATAATGGACGCCGCCGAAACCGGTGCCCATTCTGACTACAAACCAGTGAACCGATTCGACGCTTCCGCCGTGCATCACCTCAGCGGAATGTATCAGAACTGGTTTCTCGACTATGCATCATACGTTATACTTGAGCGTGCTGTCCCCCATATCGAGGACGGTCTGAAACCCGTGCAACGACGCATTCTCCATTCGATGAAGCGGATGGATGACGGACGCTTCAACAAGGTGGCGAACATCGTGGGACACACCATGCAGTTCCACCCTCATGGCGATGCCTCCATAGGCGATGCCCTTGTGCAGTTGGGACAGAAGGACCTGCTGGTGGATACCCAGGGTAACTGGGGCAATATCCTCACGGGCGACCGTGCCGCAGCACCCCGATACATCGAGGCGCGACTGTCGAAGTTTGCCCTCGACACCGTGTTTAATCCCAAGACCACCGAGTGGCAGATGAGCTACGACGGGCGCAACAAGGAACCCATAACCCTGCCCGTGAAGTACCCGCTGCTGTTGGCTCAGGGCGTGGAGGGTATTGCCGTGGGACTGTCGTCAAAGATCCTGCCGCATAACTTCTGCGAGATTTGTGATGCAGCCATAGCCTATCTGCACGACCGCCCCTTCCAGCTTTATCCCGACTTCCCCACGGGCGGCAGTATCGACGTGGGTAAATACAACGACGGACAGCGTGGAGGCAGTCTTAAGGTGAGGGCAAGGATTGAGAAGCTCGACAACAAGACTCTCGTCATACGTGAGATTCCTTTCGGCAAGACCACAACCACACTCATCGATTCTATTCTGAAAGCCATCGAGAAGGGTAAGATAAAGGCACGCAAGGTGGATGACAACACCGCCGCCGAGGTCGAGATACAGGTGCATCTCGCCCCGGGAGTGTCATCCGACAAGACGCTCGACGCCCTCTATGCCTTCTCCGACTGCGAGGTGAACATCTCGCCCAACTGCTGTGTCATCGAGAACAACAAGCCGCAGTTCCTCACTGTCCACGACGTGCTCCGCCATTCTGTAGATCACACCAAGGACCTGCTCCGCCAGGAACTCGAGATACGCAAGGGCGAACTGCTCGAACAGTTCCACTTCGCCTCGCTTGAGAAGATATTCATTGAGGAACGCATATACAAGGACCGCAAGTTCGAACAGGCCCCGGACGTGGATTCCGTCTGTGAGCATATCGACGAGCGGCTCACTCCGTATTATCCGCAGTTTGTGCGCGAGGTGACTAAGGATGACATCCTCAAGCTCCTCGAAATCAAGATGCAGCGTATCCTGAAGTTCAACAAGGACAAGGCCGACGAGCTTATGGCGCGCATCAAGGCTGAGATAGAGCAGATCGACCGCGACCTCGCCAACCTTGTGGAGGTGACCGCCAACTGGTTCCAGTTCCTCAAGGACAAGTACGGGCACGAGCATCCTCGCCGCACCGAGATACGCAACTTCGACACCATCGAGGCTACCACCGTGGTCGAGGCCAACGAGAAGCTGTATATCAACCGTCAGGAGGGATTCATCGGCACTGGCCTGAAGAAGGACGAATACGTATGCAACT
The DNA here is from genome assembly GCA_022775105.1 of Prevotella sp. Taxonomy (GTDB): domain Bacteria; phylum Bacteroidota; class Bacteroidia; order Bacteroidales; family Bacteroidaceae; genus Prevotella. The sequence goes on from JALFIX010000200.1 coordinate 16,886, forward strand.
GCTCCGACATCGACGACATCATCATCTTCTATAAGGACGGAAAATACAAGGTCATCAAGGTGGCCGACAAGATATTCGTGGGCAAGAACATACTTCACGTGGGAGTGTTCAAGAAGAACGACCAGCGCACTATATATAATGTGGTGTATCGCGACGGCAAGAAGGGCTTTTATTTCATCAAGCGATTCAATGTCACGAGTGTCACCCGCGACCGCGAGTACGACCTCACCCAAGGCACATCGGGGTCGAAGATCGTGTATTTCACTGCCAACCCCAACGGAGAGGCCGAGATAATCAAGGTGACTCTCGAGCCGACTGAGGTGAAGAAAGGCTCAATCTTCCTCGACAAGGACTTCTCGCAGATTCTCATCAAGGGACGCTCGTCGAAGGGTAACCTGCTCACCAAGAAATCCATCCACCGCATCGGTCTCAAGAGCCACGGACATTCCACCCTCGGCGGGCGCAAGGTGTGGTTCGACCCCGATGTCAACCGCCTGAATTACGACGAGCACGGGACATTGCTCGGCGAGTTCTATGACGACGACCAGATACTCGTCATCCTGAAGAACGGTGACTATTATCTCACCAACTTCGATGCCAACAATCATTATG
>JALFIX010000231.1 GCA_022775105.1 Prevotella sp.
GCCACCGTCTATCATGCCGGACTCACTCCCGAGCAGCGCGACGTGGCACAGGAGCAGTTCAAGCAGGACAATGTGCAGGTGGTGTGCGCCACGGTGGCTTTCGGTATGGGTATCGACAAGAGCAATGTGCGATGGGTGATACATTACAATATGCCCAAGAGCATCGAGAACTATTACCAGGAGATAGGACGTGCGGGCAGGGACGGAGCATCGGCTGACACGGTGCTTTTCTATTCCCTCGCCGACATCATCCAGCTCTCGCAATTCAGTAAAGAAAGCGGTCAGAAGGAAATCAACGACGACAAACTCAAGCGTATGCAGGAATACGCCGAGTCAAACGTGTGCAGGCGCAGGATTCTGCTCAACTATTTCAGCGAGAATTTTGACCATGACTGCGGTAATTGCGACGTATGCGAAAACCCTCCCAAAAAGTTTGACGGAACACGGTATATACAGATGGCACTGAGCGCAGCCAAGCGCACACAGGAGAAAGCCCGCATCTCCACCATCATAGAGATACTCAAAGGCATGAAGTCGCCCACTGTGACCAACAACAAGTATCACCTTCTGCCCACCTTTGGAGTGGGCAAGGACATCAGCACGCGCGACTGGCAGGATTATATACTCCAGATGCTCCAGATGGGGTTCATCGAGATTGTGTATAACGAGGGCAACCGTGTGGCGGTAACCCCGAGCGGCTCTGACGTGCTCTTCGGACGAAAGACCGCCCAACTGTGTATCATCGACCGCGACGCCGACGCCCGCACCTCGAAGAAAAAGCGCATACAGCTCGTCATACCCCAGTTCAGCACTCCCGCGTCGGCCGGCGAGCAATCATATATTGAGGACAAGAACTTGTTTGAAGCCCTTCGCAAGCTGCGTCGCCAGTGTGCCGACGAGGAGGGTTTCCCGGCATATATAGTGTTCAGCGACAAGGTGTTGCATAGTCTTGCCTCGATAAAGCCGCGCACGTTGGATGCCTTCTCTGACATTCCCGGCATAGGCGAGCACAAAACGCAGAAGTACGGTCCGCGTTTTGTGAAGCTAATCAGGAAGTATTGAGATCAGTTGAGATAGATAGTCCTGTCGTCAATTCCGGCAGCCCTCAGCGCCATCTTGCGCTCGTTGCATGTGGCGCAAGTGCCGCAGTGCGCGTTTCCTCCCTTGTAGCACGACCAGGTCTCACTGTAGTCAATGCCGAGAGCCTTGCCTTTCTTGGCGATGTCGGTCTTGGTGATGTTCGTGTATGGGGCGATGATCTTGAGGTTGTTGTAGGTGCCCGCCTCTGTCGCCTTCGACATGTATTCCACAAAACCTGGAGTGCAGTCGGGGTAAATGGCATGGTCGCCCGCATGATTTGCAATATACACTGAATTAAGTCCGTGGGATTCGGCAAATCCCGCAGCTATTGACAGCATGATACCGTTGCGGAATGGTACAACAGTGGATTTCATGTTTTCATCGTTGTATTTTCCGTCGGGCACTGCGTCAGCACCCTCAAGAAGCGAACTCTTGAAGTGCTTGTGCATAAATCCAAGGTGTATGGTGTAATGCTTGATTTTCAGTCGTCTGCAGTGGAGTTTGGCAAATGGTATTTCCCTCATGTTATGGTTGCTGCCATAATCGAAGGAAATAGCCATTTTTATTTTGTCCTGAAAGTCATAGAGCATCGTGATGCTGTCCATCCCACCACTCAATACAATCAGTCCGTTTTTCATTTTGCGGCAATCATTTCAATTTCCACCAATGCGCCCTTTGGCAGGTCTCTCACTGCAAAAGCTGAGCGTGCCGGGAAAGGCTCGCTGAAGAAAGACGCGTAAACCTCGTTCATGGCTGCAAAGTCAGCAATATCGGCAAGCAGGACCGTGGTCTTCACCACGTTGGCAAGCGAGCATCCCGCTTCCTGGAGTATTGCTTGGGCATTAAGTATCGACTGACGTGTCTGTTCCTTTATTCCTCCCTCGGGAAAAGCGCCCGTGGCAGGGTCAATTGGCAACTGTCCTGAGGCAAAAACCATACCTCCGGCTTCGATGGCCTGGCTATATGGTCCGATAGCGGCAGGCGCCTTAGATGTACTGATTGCTTTCATTGTTCAATATCTATGTTAAATTTATATTTCAGCGCAAAGTTACGCCTTTTTTGCGACTTTAGCAAAAATGTAGTGTATATTTAAGCTATTTTCTATTAATTTTAGGCATTTTGATTAGGTTGGCGCAAAAAATATATAAAATATGTGGCAAATCTTTGTGTAATTCAGCAAAAATGACTAACTTTGCTCTCGCAATTGAATTATGGACGTACTTACATATTTAAATATTTAAATAAAAGAGTTATGACAATTGAAAATTTCAATTTTGCCGGTAAGAAGGCAATTGTACGCGTGGACTTCAATGTGCCACTCAACGAGAATGGTATTGTAACCGACGAGACCCGTATCAAGGGTGCTCTCCCCACCTTGAAGAAGGTGCTTGCCGACGGCGGCGCTCTCATCATGATGAGCCACATGGGTAAGCCTAAGGGCAAGGTGAAGAAGGAGCTTTCACTTTCACAGATTGTCAAGAACGTAAGCGACAACCTCGGTGTTGAGGTGAAGTTCGCCGCTGACTGCGCCAATGCCGACGCTGAGGTAGCTGCTCTCCAGCCCGGCGAGGCCCTGCTGCTTGAGAACCTCCGCTTCTATCCTGAGGAAGAGGGCAAGCCTGTAGGTGTTGAGAAGGGCACTCCCGAGTTCGACGAGGCAAAGAAGGAAATGAAGTCACGTCAGAAGGACTTCGCCAAGAAGCTTGCTTCTTACGCTGACTGCTACGTGATGGACGCTTTCGGCACTGCTCACCGCCGTCACGCTTCAACAGCTGTCATCGCCGACTATTTCGACGCTGACAACAAGATGCTCGGCTATCTGATGGAGAAGGAAGTTAATGCCGTTGACAACGTGCTCAACAACATCAAGCGTCCGTTCGTTGCCATCATGGGTGGTTCCAAGGTGTCTTCAAAGATCGGTATCATCGAGAACCTCTTGGGCAAGGTGGATAAGCTCATCCTCTGCGGTGGTATGACCTACACCTTCTCAAAGGCTCACGGCGGCGAGATCGGCGATTCTATCGTTGAGCTTGACAAGCTGGACGTTGCCCTTGGCGTTGAGAAGATGGCAGCCGAGAAGGGTGTTGAGCTCGTGCTCGGTACCGACTCAGTATGCTGCACAGGCTATGACTTCAAGACATTCTCGGTGAAGGAAGGTGCCCAGATCAAGGTGTTCCCATCTAACGCCATCGAGGCTGGTTGGGACGGACTCGACGCCGGTCCTGAGAGCCGTGAGAAGTTTGCCGCTGCCATCGAGGGTGCAAAGACTATCCTCTGGAACGGTCCTGCCGGATGCTTCGAGTGCGAGGACTTCACTCCTGGTTCACGTGCCATCGGCGACGCTATCGCCAAGGCAACTGCCGAGGGTGCATTCTCTCTCATCGGTGGTGGCGACTCAGTGGCTTGCGTAATCAAGTTCGGTCTTGCCGACATGGTGTCGTACATCTCTACAGGTGGCGGTGCGCTGCTTGAGGCTATCGAGGGCAAGGTGCTTCCCGGTATCGCTGCTATCAAGGGTGAGTAATCAATTTCCCCGTAGTAATCAAAATGAGGGCGGTTAAGCAATGTTGCTTAACCGCCCTTTTTTTTAAAACTTACCTATTGTTACCCTTTCTGCTCCAGTCCTTAAGCTTCGTGCGGTGGAACTTGTCCTCGGCATTCAGCACCTTCACCACCTTGCACGGCGACACGGCATCCAGCATCTTGTTGTGATACGTCTGCTGTAGCTTTTTCATGTCGAGGTCAATCTTGTCTCTCTGCTTCACAGCGTTGCGGCAATCCTCCTCATTCTGCGGACTTTTTTGATGCAGTTGTTTTAACTTGTCAAAATACAATCTTTGTTTTCCGTACATTTCCCTCATGATGGGAAAAAGCTTATTACATTCCTGCGGGGTAAGTTCTGCCTCTGCTGCTATGAACTTCTCCAGCTCAGCCACAAACTGCTCTTTTGAAAGACGTTTGCCGGGGCGTCCGTTACCCTGTGCATTGATGCCCAGACTAAAGGTCAGGAACATCACGACCAAAACCATTATATTATTTACCTTCATTTTTTTTCTGTTTTAATTTTTTATTTTGGGGAGTTAAAGGGAGTTTAAAGGAGTTAAAGACAATAGTCTTTTCGCTCATTCACTTATGCAAGCGTATATGTCTCCGTTGTCGAGCATGGCGCAGTCGAGATAGTCATCCACATACTGGTCGTGCACCTGCTTGTTGTATTCCGCCATCGTCGCGTCCTGCTTTTGCGTCTCGGTATTCTGCCATACAAGGTATCCACCGAAACAAACTGCCACAAGACAGGCTGCATAGAGCAGCGGGCGAAGCCTGAGGAGAAGCGTCTTCTCCTTCTTTTCGGGCAACTGCGCCATGAAGTCGGCGGCAAAGTTGTCGAAATAGCCCTCTGGGGTCTTGAATGGATTCTTTCTGTTCATAATTCTTTCTTGTTTTATATGTTTGACGTATGATAGGCCTTAAGGTTTAATCATTCGTCTTAAAAAAATCTTTTATTTTGCTTACCGCTATATGGTAGGAGGCTTTCAGTGCCCCTTCCGAAGTGTTGAGCACCTTGCTCATTTCCGAGTATTTCATCTCGTCGTAGTATCTGAGCAGGAATACAGTCCTCTGCACTTCGGGCAGTCGGGATATGGCTTCCTGCAGCAGGGCTTCGGTCTTGTCGCCGTCGAAGTATTCGTCTGCCATAAGCCTCTCGTGGATTGCCATGCCGGTGGCATCTGCCTGCGAGTCCGACGAGATTATGGTGAGTGCCTGCTTGTGTCGCATGAAGTCGAGGCTCTCGTTGATGGCGATTCGGCAGAGCCATGTGGTGAGCTGCGAGTCGCCCCTGAAATTGTCGAGAGCCTTCCATGCCTTCATGAACGTGTTCTGGAGCACGTCGTTGGCATCATCGTGGAACAATACGATACGCCTGATTTTCCAGTACAGCATTTCACTGTATTGGCCAACCACATTGCCGAAGGTCGCGCGCCTGGTCTTGGGATTGAGCAGCTTTCCCAGTATGTCTTTATCGTTTGGCTGTTCCACTGTTTTCTCCTTTTTTTCTTCTTTTTGACGTTTCAGAGCATGAATGGTTTAATTCTTCTGTAGATGATTTCGTCATATCCATATACGTCGGGATATGTTTCCCATTTTCCCTGGGGGGTCTTGAACAGTGTCTTATATATAATATAAATAGGTACGCGCGGGAGCACCTTCTTCGAGCGTGCCACCCTTGTGGTGTCGGCTTCCCATTCGGTGGCCTTTTTGCCCACCATGAACCTGCCGAGGTCAAACGGCCTCTCCACCCTCACGCACCCGTGTGACACTCCCCTGTAACTGCGTGCGAAGAAAGCCCGCGAAGATGTGTCGTGCAGATATACGGCGAAATCATTCGGGAATCGGAATATGATTCTTCCCAACGAGTTGCCCTCGCCGCCTGCCTGCACCACCCTGTAATCACCGCTCAGCAGCATTTTGTGAGTGACATTGGCTGCGGGTATGCGCTTGCCGGTCTTGAGCTCGGCTATGTAATAGTTGCGGTGGTCAAACCACTCCTGGTCGCCCGCGTGCCTTGCCACGTCGTTGCGTATGATGCTCATCGGGATATTCCATTCGGGATTGTAATCCACCCTCTCTATCATGCTCGACAGCAAGGGGGTCTTGGTATGCCTTGTGCCGCATCCAATGCGCATCGACACCGTACTGTCGGCACAGAATGCGTAGAGATGGAAGGCGGGGATGTTCACTACCACGCTTCTTCCGTCCTCGCTCTTTGGCAATTCGGGGTTATACCATCTTGCGCGCTCCATGTTGCAGATTATCAGCCTCCTGCGCTTCTCGTCGGTGGTTGCGGCGAGCATTTTCTCCAATTCGGCATATTCCTCCGACCTTGGCTTGCTCTCGGCGAGAAACTGTCCGATGCCGTGGTTTCTCACCCGGTTGAATGCCTCGGCATAGAATGCGCTGTCGGGGCGCAGCGTCTTGGCGTCATACAGCCTGCGGTAACCCAAGTAGCGCCGTGTAGCGGTGGTGTCGATGAGGTCGAGTGAGTTGAATGCCATATACGGACTCACATATCCGTATCTCTGTCCCGCCACGTATCTGAGATAAGCCTTTGTGAGACGGTATTCCATCCTCGCCAACACCTTGCTGATGCTGTTTTTTGAGTCGTCGAAGTCCAGTGTCCTCACCCTTTTCAGGTCGTCGGCGATGAGCTGCACGTAAAACGACTTGGCTGTGAACCCGAAATTCCCCACATTCCCAAGATGGCTGAGCAGTGTATCTACCCTCGGGTCAACCCCCATGCGGTCAACCCACAGCAGTTCGCCGCCGTTGCGGTAGAAATGGCGTGTCTTGGAGTCGGTGGGGGTTGTGTCGTTGTCGGCGCGGCACAGGCACAACAACTCGTGTCGCACTTCATCTTGTGAAATGCGACACTCGTTTATGCTTAGTGTATCAAAAGTTTTCAATGATAAATGGTCGTACGGACCCTTGTTGTCAGAACATGACAACAATGCGCCACCCAAACAGGCGGCAACACCAATGACTATGCTACGGGTCGGGATAATCTTCACTACAGGATTGTCACTTTCCTGACAAAGGTGTTCGTCTTTGTCTGGTTTTCGATCTTAACGATATAACAACCTTTGTTGACATTCAAGTCAATGCGTTGCGAATTGTTTTCAACCTTTATCTTGATGACACGGCGTCCTGTGAGCGAAACGACCTCCAAGGTATATCCTGCTGCACCGTTGACAACAATGGACGAGCCCTGCACGCTGACGGAGATTCTGTTATCCTCCGCCATCTGCTGCGCGTTGTCCACCGGAGCCTCCATGCTGCTCGCCATGGCAGGCGTTCCAACAAGAGTCATTGCGGCCAAAACCGTCATTATGATAGCTTTCTTCATCATATATTGTCTTATTTTTGCTGCAAAGATACGATTTTTATTGTGTATTTCAAAACTTTTAATATTAAAAAATGTTGAATTGTGCATTTTCGGTTGCCAATTCCGTGTTCGGAAATATTTTTCTTGCCTCTTCGAGCAGTGCGTCCTCGTTTTTATACCTCTGTGAATAGTGTCCGATAATAAGTTTTCCCGCTCCTGCGTCCCTTGCCGTAGTTGCCGCCTCGCCAGCCGTCGAGTGGAAATGCTTCTCTGCCCTCGCCTGGTCATCCGAGGAATATGTCGCCTCGTGATACAGGCAGCTCACTCCCTTCACCATTTCGGCTATGCCCGGGTTGTAGCGTGTGTCGCTGCAGTAGGCATACGAGCGTGGTGGCCCTGCCGCTGTGGTGAGCCTCGCGGCGGGTATGGTCTCGCCATCGGGCGACACCCAGTCGATGCCGTTCTTGATGTTGTTGATCTGGCTGGTGGGTATTCCGTACATGTCTATCAGGTCGCGGCGTATGTGAGGCAGTCCCGGTTTCTCCCTGAACAGGAATCCGCAGCAGGGCACGCGGTGGTTGAGCGGGATTGTGCTGACGGTCATGCTTCTGTCCTCAAAAATTACCTCGCCGACATTCGGGTTTATCGGATGATACACCACCTCATACTCTATCCTCTGGCAGAAGAAGTCCAGCTCGCGCCTGAAGAGTTCCTCGTATTCCGCCGCGGCGAAGACGTGCAGCGGTGCCGTCCTGCCCAACATGCCGAACGTGGATATCATGCCGAGCAGTCCTAAGCAGTGGTCGCCGTGGAGATGCGATATGAAGACGTGTCCCAACTTGGTGAACCTTATCTTCGAGCGCCGGAGTTGCAGTTGCGTGCCTTCGCCACAGTCAATCATAAACTGCTTGCCCCGCAGTTCGACTATCTGTGACGAAGGGTTGTGCCTCATTGTGGGCAGTGCGCTTCCGCATCCAAGGATGTAAATCTTGAATGGTTCCATCTTTTATTTAGCTCGTCCGTATTCGAACTGGTCTTCCTCATTATGGAATATCAGCGAGTCTGCGTCCAGTTTGTCTATGGTGTACCAAGACGTTTCCTCCTGGTCGCCGCCGCCTTCCCTGACGAGGTTGAGTTCCAGCTTTCCGTCAATGATTTTCCATGTCCTGTAAATGTTGGATGTCTGTCTCACACTCTCGGCTATACCGCCGTCCTTGATGCTGATTCCCACCTCGTCGCTGCCGTCGATGGGATTGGGCATCATCCATGTTCCCATCAGCACCGATTCGTTAATCACGGTCTTCACCCGCTTGTAGTCGGGCGATATGAGAATGGCAAGACGGTCGCCGGGGGCATAGTTGCCCATAACCTGGTTATTCTCCCTTGCTTCCTCGATGTTGAGGTTGAGCGTGTCGCCCATGTCAGTCACGAGTTGCAGGCTGTTCATGGCGGCATTCTCACCGCATAGTCCGAATATCGTCAAGTCCTTGATTTTCGAACTATCGACAATGGTTGTGTCCGTTGTCACTGTTGTCTGCTGTTGCTGCTTGTTTCCACAAGCCGTAAACGACATACCTGCAATAGCGCCAAGCGCCAAATACACTAATTTTTTCATAATCTCATTGTTTTTATGTTAATTCACTTTTTTTCGCCTCATTCCACAGTTTGTCCATCTCCCCCAATGTCATCTCTGTGAGCGGCTTGCCCATCTTGATGCTGTGCTGCTCGATGTAGTTGAAGCGGCGTATGAACTTGCTGTTGGTCATCTCCAGTGCCGTGTCGGGATTCAGGTGATAGAGCCTTCCGGCGTTAATCACACTGAAGAGGAAGTCGCCCAGTTCCTCGGTGGATTTCTCCTTGTCGCCCCGTCTGAGTTCCTCCTCCAGTTCGCCTAGTTCCTCCCTCACCTTCGCCCACACGTCGCCCTTGTCTTCCCAGTCGAATCCCACGTTGCGCGCCTTGTCCTGTATGCGGTAGGCCTTGATGAGCGACGGCAGGGCGGCGGGCACTCCGGCCAGCACGCTCTTGTTGCCGTCCTTCTCCTTGAGCTTTATCTGCTCCCAGTTCTCTATCACCTGCTGCGAGGTCTTCGCGTTCTGCATTCCCCCGGCGGCGTCCTCGCTCTCGTCCTCCGGCACGTATGGCAGGGGCTTTGGCTCGGGACTGCCCACCTGCGAGGGATGATACACGTGGGGATGGCGGAAGATGAGCTTGTCGGTCAGTTTGTCACACACGTCGGCAATGTCAAACTGCTCCTTCTCGTCGCCAATCTTGGCATAGAAGCACACGTGCAGCAGCACGTCGCCCAGTTCCTTGCATCTATTGGCAGTGTCGTCCTTCATGAGAGCGTCGGCCAGTTCGAAGGTCTCCTCGATGGTGTTGGGACGCAGACTCTCGTTGGTCTGTTTCCTGTCCCACGGACAATTCTCCCTTAGTGTGTCGAGAACGTCCAAAAGTCGGCCGAAAGCGGCCATTTTTTGCTCTTTTGTATGCATTTTCTTGTCAAAACATAAATAATTTCTGCAAAAGTACTAATTTTCCGCGAATTTTTAGTAATTTTGCCACGTTTTTTTATAGGATTTAAATATTTAACATAAAAAATAATGGAACTACAAAGCAAATACGACCCCAAAGAAGTGGAGTCGAAGTGGTATCAGTACTGGCTGGACAACAAACTCTTCAGCAGTAAGCCCGACGGTCGCGAACCATATACTATCGTGATTCCGCCGCCCAACGTTACCGGTGTGCTCCACATGGGACACATGCTCAACAACACTATTCAGGACATCCTCGTGCGCCGTGCACGCATGGAAGGCAAGAACGCCTGCTGGGTGCCCGGCACCGACCATGCCTCTATCGCCACCGAGGCCAAGGTGGTGAAGCGTCTCGCCGAACAGGGCATCAAGAAGCACGACCTCTCGCGCGACGAATTCCTCAAGCACGCATGGGACTGGACTCATGAGCACGGTGGCATCATCCTCAAGCAGCTGCGCCGACTGGGTGCGTCATGCGACTGGGACCGCACCGCCTTCACCATGGACGAGACACGCTCCAAGAGTGTCATCAAGGTGTTTGTTGACCTCTACAACAAGGGACTCATCTACCGCGGCCTGCGCATGGTCAACTGGGATCCCAAGGCACAGACCGCCCTCAGCAACGAGGAGGTGGTGTATAACGACGAGCAGTCGAAGCTCTACAACCTGAAATACTATGTGGCTCCCGAGTGCGACTGCTCCGACGTGGAGAACGCCGCCGAGGGCAATGTCATCCACAAGGACGAGAAGGGATATTATGCAGTGGTTGCCACCACACGTCCAGAGACCATCATGGGCGACACCGCCATGTGTATCAACCCCAAGGACCCGAAGAACCAGTGGCTCAAGGGCAAGAAGGTGATCGTGCCGCTCGTGGGCCGTGTCATCCCCGTCATCGAGGACCGCTACGTGGATATCGAGTTCGGAACGGGATGCCTTAAGGTCACTCCCGCCCACGACACCAACGACTATATGCTTGGCAAGACCCATAACCTCGACACCATCGACATCTTCAACCCCGACGGCACCATCTCAGCCGAGTCGCCCCTCTACGTGGGCATGGACCGCTTCGACTGCCGCAAGCAGATCGCACGCGACCTCCAGGATGCCGGTCTCATGGAGCGTGTGGAGGACTATAATAATAAGGTGGGATATTCCGAGCGCAATCCCGACACGGCGATTGAGCCCCGCCTCTCGCTGCAGTGGTTCCTCAAGATGCAGCACTTTGCCGACATCGCCCTGCCGCCCGTTGTCAACGGCGAGATGAACTTCTATCCGGCCAAGTACAAGGCTACATACAAGAACTGGCTTGAGAACATCCAGGACTGGTGTATCTCGCGCCAGCTGTGGTGGGGACACCGCATTCCTGCCTACTATTATGGCGACGAACAGTTTGTTGTGGCAGAGACTGCCGAGGAGGCACTCGAACTGGCACGCAAGCAGAGCGGCAATCCCGACCTCAAGGCTGAGGACCTGCGCCAGGACGACGATGCCCTCGACACATGGTTCTCGTCGTGGCTCTGGCCCGTCTCCCTCTTCGACGGCATCAACAATCCCGGCAACGAGGAAATCAACTACTACTACCCCACCAGCGACCTTGTCACTGCCCCCGACATCATCTTCTTCTGGGTGGCCCGAATGATTATGGCTGGCGAGGAGTATATGGGCAAGTTCCCGTTCAAGAATGTTTATTTCACAGGTATCGTGCGCGACAAGCTCGGACGCAAGATGTCCAAGAGCCTCGGCAACTCCCCCGACCCCATCGAGCTTATCGAGAAGTTCGGAGCCGACGGTGTGCGCATGGGCATGATGCTCTCAGCTCCTGCCGGCAATGACATACTCTTCGACGAGAGCCTCTGCGAGCAGGGCCGCAACTTCAACAACAAGATATGGAACGCCTTCCGCCTTGTCAAGGGATGGGAGACAGTGGATATTGAGCAGCCCGAGGCCAACCGCATCGCCGTGGAGTGGTTCGACGCCAAGCTCAAGGCAGTGAACGCCGAAATCGACGACCACTTCAAGAAGTATCGTATCTCCGATGCCCTCATGACTGTCTATCGCCTCTTCTGGGACGAGTTCTCAAGCTGGTATCTTGAGATGGTCAAGCCCGAATACCAGAAGCCGCTCGACCGCACCACCTACGATGCCACCCTGCGCTTCTTCGAGACACTGCTCAAGATGCTCCATCCCTTCATGCCGTTCATCACCGAGGAGTTGTGGCAGAACATCTACGACCGCCAGCCCGGCGAGTCCATCATGCGCGACTGTCTCAACCTCAGCGCTCCCACCGGGGCTGAGCAGGGTCTTGTAGCCGACGTGGAGAACCTCAAGCAGGTAGTCGGCGGTGTGCGCACCGTTCGCAACCAGAAGAACATCTCGCCTCGCGAGGCTCTTCGTCTTCAGGTGGTGGGCACAGCCGTTCTCTCAGCCTACGACTCCGTAATCACCAAGATGGCCAATCTCTCAGCCATCGAGGTAGTTAGCGAGAAGGATTCCACCGCATCATCCTTCATGGTGGGCACATCCGAGTATGCCGTTCCCCTTGGAGAGATGATCGACGTGGCAGCCGAGATAGAGAAGGCAGAGGCACAGCTCCAGCATCTCGAAGGCTTCCTCGCCTCAGTGCGCAAGAAGCTCAGCAACGAGAAGTTCGTTGCCCATGCCCCCGAGGCAGTTGTTGCCATGGAGCGCAAGAAGGAGAGCGACTCGCTTGAGAAGATAGCAGCCCTGAAAGAGACTATCGCAGCATTAAAAGGTTAAAATAAGAAAAAAATGGCGGAAATATTTGCATATTCCGCCATTTTTTCGTACCTTTGCACCCGCAAAAAGCGAATGGGGTTCCGTAGCTCAGTTGGATTAGAGCAACGCCCTTCTAAGGCGTGGGTCTAGGGTTCGAATCCCTACGGAATCACCAAGAAAAGGCCAAGAGGTTGAAAATCAACATCTTGGCTTTTTTCTATATGTGTTATTTATGTACTCTTATCCTGCGAGGATTGCCGATGCTAAGTTCCACAGAAATTTGATTAACCTCGACTTGTTTTCTTTAGTCATGTTTTTTTTAATGAAGAAACAACGTTCGGCGGCCGAAGGGGAAGCCAATGAAGAATGAACACAGAGGTATAGAGTTTTTTTATTATTGAACACAAAGACACTATGAAACAAAGTTCTCTCAACTCTCCCCCTAAGTTAGGGGGAGTCCCCCAACGGGGGGAGGGGGTCTGCCTGCCGCGAGTTTAATGTCCAAACATCCGCATGATCAAATCCAAGTCACCCTTATCGGGCTTCCTTAATCACCGTTGTCAATGACCTCGTCGTCACCGCTGCCGCCACCGTTCTCGTCACCGCCGATTACTGGTGGCAGTTCCTCGTCGCCTGAGTTGCCACTGCCTCCTCCGGTGTTGTCGCTGCCGCCCGGAGTCTCGCCGCCGTCATCGGGCGAAGTAGTGGAAGTGCGCGGCGACTGATAGGTGTTGCTCTCCTTGAGCTTCGCCTGGGTGGTCAAGATAGAAGACGAGAACTCCCCCACGCCCATTGCCACGAGCTTCACCTTGTCAACATTTTTCGACACCGAGAACTCGTCGGCGGTTGCCGCTCCCATCTTGTGGGTGATGGAGAGACCGATAGACACCAGTCCGTCGAGGGTGATACGCTTGCCGTCGAGCGCGAGCTCCTTCACGCAGCTTATGGCGTCGGTGAGGATACCCGTGATGGTTCCCGGCGAGAACGGGGAGTTGTGTTTAGACATGTGCTCCGCGAGTGCCTTCACGTCGTAGGTACCGTCGGAGATGATGCGGGCGTAATACTTGCCATAAGAAGGACTGTCCTTCAGCATCGACTTGTAAATCTGATATTTCAGCATAGTTGTAAAAATAATTAAAGGG
>JALFIX010000244.1 GCA_022775105.1 Prevotella sp.
CGCCCATGTTGATCATGGCAGGGCTGTCCTCACGTACGTGCTTGCCGTCGGCAAACTGTCCCAGGGTGGGATTCTGTGCGGTGGCCCCCTGTGTGTAGGCATTCATCTCGCTCTTGTTCTTGAGCCAAAGTACTGTGGGAGCCTCTGCACGCATGGCCAGATTCCATTTCTCGTTGATTCTCCAGTCTATGCCGATGATGGGTGCCACACCAAAAGCAGTCTGGTCACAGTTGAGCTCCAGCTCGCTTTGTGAGAGTGTCTGCCCAACCTGCTGGTCCAGCCCAGCTTTCACCTGTGTAAGTACAGCCTGCTGGGTGGGATTGAGATTTGCCAAAGTGGGAGTGACGGTGGCAGCTGTCACGTCGCTGACCCAACCGTTGTAGTTGTTGCTGGCATAGGTGCCTTTCACTCCGAGAGCCACGGCCAGGTTGTCATTTACCTTGTATGTGGTACCCAGAGTCAGACCGAAACCATACTGGCGTCCCTTCATATAAGCATTCAGATTGTAACCGCCAAAAGCCAGGTCACGTCCTGCCTGCAGACCCAGTGCCTCGGGCACTTGTGACATGGCAGTAGCAATTCCTGCGTTTACCTGCTGATAAATCTGAGAGGCATAGAGTGCTTCGAAGGTGCCCAGGCCCTTGTCGAACTCACATTTACCGCCGCCACCTGAGATGGCAAAGGATGCATTGAAGCTCCAGCGCTCCCAGTTGTAACTCAGTTGGAAGCTGGGAATGACAGGCGCACTGGCCTCACCCTCAAACTTATGCTGAGTTTGTCCGGGATTAGAGAGGTTGTATGCAAAGAGGGGGAAGGTGGTGGTGATATCACGACTCTGTTTGGCATTCTGTACATCCAGGCTCAAGTGGAAGCCAGGAGCCAGGAAGGCAGTACCTGCTGGGTTGAGATAGAGACCGGTAATGTCTATGATTGCATCCTGAGACAGCTGGCGCAGGTATGCTGCATTCTGGTTAGTGTTTGTGAGCAGTCCACCTGCATAAGCCATGCTTGAAAGGCTAAGTGCCAGCACGGCGTTGAACAATCTTTTCATCTTTTTAATATAAATTTTGGTTCAAAACGGCCGCAAAGGTAACATAAATATATTATGTGTGCAAGAAAACTCCGAATAAATGCTCACCAAACACATAAATGTGCAAGTTTTGGGTTCTGAAAACAGATGGATGTGTTATATTCTCTCGCGCATACAATAATAATATATATAGGACAATATTAGGAGAGGGGGATGAGGAAGTGGCAATAGGCCTCTGCGGTTATCCTTCGTGTTTTTCAATTCTGTATCATGGGTGTATGGCAGAAACTCGCATTGAGTTCTGGTCTCAATCAAGAGTCATTACGAACTCATTCCGAAGGTGTGGCCAACCAGTCGTCCACCAGTTGTCGGGCAATGGAGCAGGTGTCGGGGAGGATGGGCAGATGGTCACGTGTAAACCATCCGGCAGAGTTCAGTTCCTCCTTCTGAATATGCAGTTCGCCGCTTTCATACTTGGCAGTAAAGCCCACCATCAGTCCGCTCGGATAGGGCCATGATTGGCTGCCGAAGTAGCGAAGGTCTCGGATGGTAAGTCCTGTCTCCTCCATGACTTCCCGTTTCACGCATTGTTCCAGGCTCTCTCCCGTTTCCACGAATCCAGCCACCAGTCCGTAATGCTTGTCTCGGAAGGTTCGGGCATGCACCATCAGGATACTCTCTCCGCGCGCTATCCTTACGATGATGGCAGGAGCCAGGCTGGGCCATAGTTCCTTGTGGCATCCAGTACACTTTTTGCTGATGTCTGTTGACCATTTCATGGGAGCTCCACAGCATCCACAGAAACGGCTGTTCTGATCGAAGTAGAGGAGTTCTGCTCCCTTGGTGGCCAGTTGATAGTCGTTGCGACTGAGTATCTGGAAGCTTTTCCTCAGTGGTGTCATAATGCCACATTCGGGGCTGGCAGGAGGAGCATCCAGGCGAATGATGTGGCAAGTGTCCCCATTGTGATGGATGGTGGTCACCTGATTCCGGCTCAGTAGAAAATCAGTGGGGATTATAAGATTATAATTAGTTTATGAAATTTGATTATCTTTGTATCATGGAAAATGTTTTTCTCAAAGCAATAGCAAGTGTAGTGTTGCCCGCCCAGATACTGGATTACTTTACCATAGTTGGGGTAGAACAGACTAAAACTGAGATTCACATCAGTTTAGACGAGCGTATGAACAAGGAATTGTCCGACGACATCCATTTTGAGTCAAAGGGCTTTATGGAACCTGTCAATGTCACAGACTTTCCCATAAGAGACCATAAGGTCATCCTAAGGATAAGACGCAGGCGATGGACAGACACTCGTACTGGCAAAAGTTTCAGCATACCGATAGACCTTGATGTTGTAGCCAAGGGCACCCGTTACTCCAAAGAATTTGGAGCTTTTTTAAAAGAGACGTATGGAGACGTCCCCGGTGACCTGCCATACGCTTGAGGAATTCTATCATATAGATGGACATACGTTTGAAAAGCAATATAAGGAAACACTCAGCGATTTTCGGCATTGGGATCAATTGGAGCATGCGGATGAATGGTTGCTGTTCCCCGAGAACATCGGCCCGCGGGTGGCTATAGACGAGTCGTCACTGTCCAACGGCGAGTTGTACACGTTCGTTACCAACCGCGAGGCACATACACGAGAGCAATCCCTAATAGCAGTCATTGCAGGCACAAAGTCTGAGGACGTGATAGCTGTGCTTCAACGTATTGATGAGCATCAACGCAATGCCGTGGAGGAAGTCACGCTTGACTTGTCTGAGTCCATGCGTAAGATTGTGCGGATTGCCTTCCCCAAAGCCAGCCGTGTTATTGATCGATTCCATATTCAGAAACTGGCTTGCGACGCTGTTCAGGAACTGCGCATCAAGCATCGTTGGGATGCCATCCAGCAGGCAAACGATGAGATGGAGGAAGCAAAGCTGGGTGGAAAGGATTATGTGCCATTCAGGTATCCAAATGGTGACACACGCAAGGAACTGCTGATACGCTCGCGCTATCTGCTTTTTAAATCGGCCGAAAAATGGACAGACAGACAGAAACAACGTGCGGCAATACTCTTTGAAGAATATCCGGACATAAAAACAGCCTATGGCCTTTGTCATTCTCTACGAATGATCTTTTCCAAAAACACGATAAAGGATGCTGCACGCCTTTCTATGGCACGTTGGTACAACAAGGTCGAAGAAGCAGGGTTGCACTCATTCAATGTCATCGCTGCTACCTTCTACGAACACTATGACGAGATACTAAACTTCTACAACAACCGTTCCTCCAACGCGCTTGCAGAATCTTTCAATGCCAAAATTAAACTCTTCCGAGCAAATCTTAGAGGGGTAGTTGACAAGAAATTCTTCCTCTTCCGTATTTCCAAATTATATGCCTATCCCCACTAAATTTCTACTGAGCCAAATAAACTGAATAGTCCACAAAAGGGAGTGAATATTATTCTATACTCCGATGGCACGACAAACAAGGTGATAGAGAAATAGATGAGAATACTTCATATATCAGATACTCACAATAGGCATGATGAATTGATCAACCTTCCAGAAGCTGATGTTATCATCCATTGTGGCGACTTCACAGAACAAGGCACAGAGGAAGAAACTCTCGACTTCCTCAATTGGTTTATAGGGCTTCCTTATAAACACAAGATATTCGTCACA
>JALFIX010000071.1 GCA_022775105.1 Prevotella sp.
GCTGTGGCTATGAGCTGCACAATGTCGGCAAAAAACAAACAGAAAGTGAATGGAGATTGGGTGGCTACATGGGCCACCGCAACTGAATTTACGGGTAAGGGCGACATGCCCAAGAGCGGAACGTTGACGGGCAAGTCGATACGTCAGATTGTGCGCGTGTCGATTGGAGGCAGTGTGATGCGTCTTCATCTGTCAAATGAGTACAGTAAGCAACCCGTGGAAATAAAGTCTATTTATATTGCTGACCTTGACAACGACCCTGGGCGCACGCCTGTGGCTCCTGACGATGTGCCTAACATCGGCATGAAAATTAATCCCAAAACGGCAAAGTACCTTAAGTTCGGTGGCAAGAAGAACATCACAATTCCTGCCGGTGAGACAGTGGTGAGTGATGAGCTGGCATACGAGCTCAAACCCTTGCAGCGCCTGAGCATTAACATCTCGTATGGCGAAACCCCTGAGAACGCGACAAGTCACCGAGGCTCGCGCACTACCTCTTATATAATAAATGGAGAGGCAACACCGAAGTCTGACTTCACCGCCAATCCCGAGCGCGAGGACCATTGGTATAACATCGCCACCATCGATGTGCGCAGGGAGGGATGTGAGGCAATGGCAATAATTGGCAATTCCATCACCGATGGACGCGGCACGACAACCAACCTGCAAGATCGTTGGACAGATTTCCTTGCCGACCGCCTGCAGGCAAATGATGCAACGAAGAACATCGCCGTGCTCAACCTTGGCATCGGAGGAAATGCCGTATGTTTCGGAGGATTGAGCGACCCCGCCGTGAAGCGATTCGACCGCGACTGCCTTGGACAGGCAGGAGTGAAGACCATCGTGGTGTTTGAGGGTATCAACGACCTTGGCGGCACCAACGGTGATGCAGAGATGAGGGCAAAGAAGATAATCGAGTGCTATAAGGAGTTCATAAAGAAGGCACACGACCGTGGAATGAAGATTTACGGAGCCACCATTTCGCCCTATTTCAAGAGCTTCTATGACAATGGAGACCCATTCCGCGAGGCTGCACGCCAGTATATCAACAAGTGGATAAGGGAGTCGAACGCCTTTGACGGTGTTTGGGATTTTGATGCAGTTGTTCGCGATGCACATAATCCTTCCGTTGTGCAGGAGAGATACCAGATGGACTGGCTGCATCTCAATCCCGCGGGATATGAGGCTCTGGGTAATTATGCCGCGGAGAAGATTGTGACCATAGTGCACTGACGTGCACAGCACAGGGGCTGCCATGCGGCATTTTAATTCTTTAATTTTTTAATATTTTAATTTTTCAAAAATGGACATCTCCGTTATTGTTCCTATATATAATAAGGAGGAATACATAGAGCCATGTCTTGAGAGCATACTCGAACAGGACTTGGAGTCATTCGAGGTGATTGCCGTTGACGACGGCAGCACGGATGACTCAGGCAGGGTGTGCGACGAGATGGCACGGTGGTATCCTAACCTTAAGGTGCTGCATATGCCCAACGGCGGTGTCACTGCAGCCCGTCGCATCGGTGTGGAAAATGCCACGGGCGAATATGTCACTTTTGTGGATGCAGATGACATGATGAAGCCTCAGGCTCTCTCCGTGCTTCTTGATGCCATACGTGAGACGGGAGCGGATGAGGTGGTGGCTACTTACGATACCCACTATGGAGAGCATGTTACTACAAAGATTGTGGGAACGGTGGAACCTGAATGGATGATACGCCAGTTGATGGCTTCCACGGCGAAGTTCTGTGTGCTTTGGGCAGTGATATTCCGCCGCGACAAGATAATCGACTGTCTTTTTTCGCCAAGGGTGATACGCTCCGGGGAGGATATACTTATGCAGATACTCTTTCTGCTGAAGCGTCCCAAGGTGGTGTTCATCCCCGACAGTGTATATGTATATACCGTAGGGTTGCCTAATGACCGCCTGATGACTCTCCAGGAGCAGATGGCATACGACGATGTGTTGCGCAAGGCGATGGCAAGCCGTTGGGAAGAGTTTTCCGACTGCTTCACCTTGCGCAGGATAAAGATGTATGAGAACTTCATCTTCAACCGCATGTTCCGCATACTCTTCCCGTATTATAGTGACCTGAGAAAGTCCTTGACCAAGAGGATTCCCTTGGCTGACCGCATAGCTGTGCTTCTTCCCCCTCGCCTTGCCTATTTCCCGATAATGATTCGCAAGAAAGGATTACTGCGATTTCTTGAGTGAGTTATTGGAAGAAGCGCACGAACAGGGTGATGTTATATGCGAAGAGGAAACACATGAGAGTGAGCAACAGTGCGCGCAGGCTTCCGAGCTTCATTCCTTTCATGCGTGAGAAGAGATAGCCGTAGGCAATGGGGATGATGAAAATCCAGTGACCGGTCATGATGAAAGCCTCGTTGAGTCCGAAACCGAGACCCAAGTGGATGGCTGCGTCAAACGCCACTCCCGACAATGCCATGAGGAAGAACCGCTGGCGGCAACCTATGATTATGCCTGCCAAAAACAACACCACAATGAAGCCCTCGACGATGTAGTTGAGGGCATTGTTGTATCTGACCACAACGGGACGCCCGCGGAGCACGTCTTCGAGCAAGTGCTTCTTATGCAGTTGGATAGGTTCGCCGAAGATGTTTTCCACAAGTGCGTCGGTGCGAGAGGTGGTTTCGTCAGTCCATTTCATAAACTTGCTGTCGCCCATGGGCTTGCCTTTGTGGGTGTGCCAAGGTTGCTTATGGTCAGCCACGTATTTGGCATGGATAATCCTGCGCATCTTGCGGTCGAAGGCCTTGGCGATGGCTGTGGAGTCCTTCAATGAGGTGGTGTCGCGGAATGTCTTGAAGTGTTTTGCCCTTTCCTCCTTACCTTTCTTTATGCGCTTGCTGAGCGAAGCCCTTTCGCGCGGTGCGGCGTATGCCTCATGCTCCCATTCGGCAAAACACCAAATAAGGAGACATGGCGTAATCACTCCGAGGAGGAAGTATTTGGGTCGGAAAAGATTTCTTCCGTTAACAAAGAAGGCATCGATGAACACCTTAATGCCATTGCTCAGTGTGGTGCCGGCGGTGAAGAAGAAGATGAGCCATGTCTGCCATATCTTCAGTTGGCGTCCCTTCTGCATTGCCTTGCCGCATACGTAGAGGCATGTGACGAGCATGAACATCGAGAGGGCGAAATGGTCGGGCACCATAAAGGTGAGCATCACGTAGCCGAAGGAATAAGTGAAGAAGGATATCAGCAGTGAGTCGATGCGTGAGAGGGCTATAATCTCGCGCAGTATTCTATAGAGGAATATCCAGGTGTAGCAGGCGAGAAACACCAGGATGACGGCTATGATGACCTGCGCGGCGTTGTAGTCGAGGAGTTGTACGATGGCATAGTTGAGAAGATAGAGCGGATATTCGAAATAGGCGAGCAGGGGATGACGGTAGATCTCGTACTTGGGTTCCCATTCGGTGAGGACGCAGTAGGTGATGGGGTCGAATCCCGACACGGTGTATTTATTCACGAATAGTCCCCATATGGCTTGGTGAGTCTTGCAGAAGGCAGCATGGAATTTGCTGACGGCGAGCACATTGAGTGCTGCTGTCAGGAGGGTGATGACTAATGCGGGGAGGCGTTCTTCCTTTTTTATCCGGAAGGTGTTCAGGAACTTGCCTGTTGTATTTTTTATTGTCTTTATCATAGAATCCATTACTGTTTCAATGTTTCAGTATTTCAGTGTTTCAGTCCTTTTTTAATTCCTAATTTCTAATTCCTAATTCCCTAAAGTGTTTCTCGTCGGCGAGGGCGAGGAGTTCGCGGTCGCCTTTGCTGTCGCCGAAGGCTATCAGCTTGTATTCATCTCTGTTGGGGTGGCGGGAAAGGAGACGGTTGACCTTCTCCTGACCATAACAGTTGTTGCCGATGAAATTACCGGTTATAATGCCGTCTATGGTCTCCAGTTCGGTGCAGAGGAATTCAATGCCGGGACAGTCGGTGAAGAAGGGGCGCACCCATATCGACGGGCTTGCTGAGATGATGCATACAGTGTGTCCTTCTGCGAGAGCTTTCTTTATGATTGGTTTTGCCTCTGGACGTATGATATGGCTGTATGCCTTGGCGAAATCCGTGGCTTTTTCTTTCAGTTCTTGTTCGCTCATGCCTCCGAATATATGCCTGAAAAGGCGCAGTTTAAGGGTGTGGTTGGAGTAAAGTCCCATCTTCATAAGCAGTAAGAGGTGGATATGGGATGCTATCCACAGAATGAGCTTCCTGTTGCCGGAGATGTATCGGATGATGGCTATTAGTGAGTCGCATGTCGTCACTGTGCCGTCGAAGTCAAATGTGTATATCTTTTTCTTCATTTCTACAGATAAATAATAACGAGGAAAGATAGAATCCATGCTAAAAGGATCATCTGTGTTGCACTGTCTGAGAGAACCACCTTGACAGGGTCGCCGCTTTTCTCATCCACAAAGGCTATCTGCAGATAGCGAAGCAAGGCGAGTATGACGAGGATGGACGTGAGGTAGAGTTTGTCGGTGCCAAACTGTGCGATTATCTCAGGGGAAACGGTGTACATGATGTAGCACACAAGTATTACTGTGCCTGTGATGGTGATGGCTTGGTTGATGAAGGTCAGATTGTAGCGCGATGTGTTTTTTCGTGGGGCGCGTCCTGTCTCATTCATTTTCAGCACGTCATCGCGCCGTTTGGCAAAGGCAAGGAATAGGGTGAGCAGGAAAGTCATGAGCACTATCCACTTGCTGAGCTGCACGCCGGTGGCATAACCTCCGGCAAGTATGCGTAGCACGAATCCTGAGGCGACAATACACACGTCGATGATGGCATATTCCTTGAGCCTCAGACAGTATGCCACGTTGAGCAGGAAATATGAGATAATGACTATTATGGTATTGGTTTGCCCTTCTGGCAACAGCAGCATGAGGGCTATGGATGCCAACAAACTGATAGCCATCATACCGTAGGCTTGGGGGATAGTGATGGCTCCCGAGGCAATGGGCCGGTGGCGCTTCACGTCATGGGCACGGTCGGCATCTACATCGATGATGTCGTTGAGGCAGTATATCGCCGAGGCTGCCAATGAGAACGACATAAACGTGAGGGCTGCTGCTATCGCCTGTGTGGTGTTGAGTATGGCACCACCGAAGAACACGGGAAGAATGACAAAGATATTCTTCATCCAGTGGGTAGGGCGAGCTACTTTTATTATGTGTTTTATGTTCATTGCTGTTTATTTTTTGCCCGATGTGGAAATCTTCGGGATTGATGTTTTCTTTTTATTATGAGGGGAAGTGATTTTTTCCACTGTCTTGTTCAGTATCCATGCAAGGATGATGGAGATGACAAGTACGGTCAGGAGTGTGAGCCAATATCCAAGATGATACGGCTTGATATTCTTGAGCACAAACTCCACGTGGATGAGATATAGCTCAAGACTGATGGTGCCGAGGAAGGCGAGGAAACGGAGGAGCATTTTGGGTGTATGCTCGAAGAGCCATGAGAGCAAGATCATCATTGTCACTGAGAGGGGTATATATGCCCAACGCTCGAGGAAAAGAGGGAAACGGCGGCGAAGACCGTCCTCGAAATTCACGCAGGCAAACAGGCTCATGGCAAAGATGATGAGCAAGAGCCATACAGTTGAGCCGTCGATCTTGTGATTGCTCTTCACGGCTTCACCCATGTTGATGCCGAGAAGGAAGATTGGTATGCGGCTGAACATTATCTCAAGATAACCCAGGCATTGGCGCAAGGGAAGCCAATAGTTTATCAGAAGCGAGAGCAACATAAAAACCACTGGCAGCCAGCGGTATTGGGGATGACGCTGGATGAGCTGCATATATAAGGGAGCCACGGCATAGAAGGCGAGGATGGTGGGAATGAACCAGAAATTTAGTTCCTGACGCTCCCAATATCCCCAGTTGATGAGAAGTTCGAGGATGGTATAACCGATGTCAATCTTGTCGTCGATGCACTTGGGGATGTAATAGACGGCGGCGACGATGAGCCAAGCCGGGTAGATGCGATGATAGCGACGAAGGTAGAAATGACTGAAGTCGGGACGCTTGCTCCATGCAAACCACAGTCCTATGCCACTGAGGAAGAGAAACATGTCAACACCCACATTGCCGCAACGGGCAAGGCATAGCCATAGCGTCTCGTGACGCATTCCGCATACGTGGAACATCACGATTATCAGCATTGCAAAGCCCATCAGAGGGCTGCGGTGCTTACTGAGCCAGGAGAGTTCAATGTTCTTCATTCTTCACTCTTCATTCTTCATTTCATCTCCGGTTTTTTGATTTTATTAATCAAAAGGCCCATTGCCCACGCAACGCCGATGGCGGCAATGACGTAGAGCATGAGACCGTCATAGACATCACCACGGTGGGAGACGGGGATGAATATCTTGCGCATGGCGGGATGTGTGACGAACATGGCGGCGGAGATGCCTCCTGTCCATACCATCCACGACATAAGCCATGAGGGCAATGCCTTTACCAATGTTATAGTGGCGAGGATTATTATTACAGGTACAAAATACCATGTTATCTCGTAGAGGCTCATAACCACTATTGCCGCAGAGAGTACAAGACAGAATATTGCCCACTGCCAACGTGAGATGTCAATGTGGGAGAACTTAATGTGTCTTGCCGCCAGTATGCCCAATCCAAAGGGGAGGATACCTCCAATGGAGTTGTAGCGGAGGTATTTTAACGCATCACCATCAGGGGTGCAGACAAACTGGGCCATGAAGCACAGAAGGATGATGCCTGCTGTCCATCCCCAATGTCTGCGGAAAAGGAGAAGGCGATAGATGACGTATAGCTGGAGCATCAAGCCGAAAAACCAATAAGGACCCGGCCATATCCAACGGGCGGGGTCGGGGAAGAGGTTAATGACCATCAGGCCTTGTTCGATGAGTTGGGGACAGTAGAAATGGAAACTGCGGGGAGTCATTATGTCGATGATGATAAAGAATATGAATCCGGGAATCATCATCCTCAACAACTTGAGATAGTGGAACTTAATGAAGGGAATGGGACGGTATGAGGGTTCGCCCTCACGCTCGTATTTCAACACAAGACCATAGCCGCTGAGAAACAGGAAAACAGGAACTCCATAATGACCGAGAAACGAGAGCAGCTGTATGGGCAGCATCCCGTCGGGGTTAGTGAGCGATTGCCAGAAAGCGGCAGCCCTGTCACTGTGGAACTGGTATTCGTTCTCCTTGACGGCGAAATTCAGCCAGTGACAATAGTTATGGAGCATGATGCCGAGAATGGCAATACCCCTCATTGCCGAACATTCGGCTTTTGACAGTATATTATCCATAGGTTTCATCTGCGTTTTTTCTTTTTCTGTTGTTCCTTAATCTTTTCTTTCTTTTCCAGTTCTTCCTTTTCTTTCAGCTCCTTTTCGTGATCTTCACGAAGTTCATCATAGTTCACGGTGTTTTTGATGATGCGCTCTCGCCGGGCGTTATATCCGTCGCTCAGGACATTGTATTCGTCGCGGTAGTGAGGCGACTGAATACCGGCAAGATACAGGAGCACCTGTGAGATGTTGTCCGTCATGAATGGACGGTTAGAGGCATTCTTCACCTGTTTGACTATATCGGGATGTTTTCTGGCATACTCCTTGGAGTACCATATCCACAGGGGAATCTCGTATTCCTCATGGGCAAGACGGAAGTCAATCTGAGCAGAGTGGTTACGGCCGAAAATCTCCAAACCGTCGCCAAAGGCCTCCTCTCCATGGTCGGACATATATACAACTATGGCATCCTCCTCCTCGAAACGCTTGATAATCTCGCTCATTATCGAGTCATTATATAGTGTGGCATTGTCATAATCGGCAAGCAGCATACGGCATCTCTTGCTCATTTCTGGCCAATCCTTCTTGTAGTCTTTTTCGTTGAAGTGCTTGCGGTCCTTGGGGAATCGGTCGTGATAGTTGGTGTGCTGGCCTTTGAGATGCAGGATGGTGAGACGTGGTACGTCGGGATTTTTCTCCCTGTCCTTCATTACAATCTGGTCATAGTCGCGAAGTACTCCGGCGTCAAACTTGTAAAGCCTTGTATTGCGCACGTCAAACTGCGCCTTGCTGAGTAAGGGGTTGTTGAGGAAGAATCCTCCACTGAAATCATATACAGCCTCCTTTGCTTGTGGCAGGAACTGGTTGGTGATGAACGACACGCGATATCCCGCCCTGCGGAACAGTTCGGGGAAGAGCGGGTCATCGCACCAGTCGCCCTTGTCGCCTACGGCATGAACGGAGAAGATGTTCTTGAACACGAAACTCGTGAGATTGAAAGGGGCAATGACATCCGTGAAAGGTATCAGATTGCCCTTCTTCTGTAGTTCCACCTGCCGTGGTGTTGTCTCATGGCGGTAGCCGTAGAGCTGGGAGTGGTGCTTGTTATAGCTCTCGCCAATGACGAACACGATATGTTGGCTGCGGAAGGTGCATGTATCCACTGTCACGTCCTTTATTCCGGCAATGAGCTTGTCAACCTGCTTAGCCGTCAGTTTGTTGGCATATACACTGAAGGCAAGGCGATATATGGGGAGATAGAGGTTGGCACGGTCTTTCTTGGTGAGTTCATGCTCCACGTCACCGATATTCTTGTAAGACATAAGTCTCACAGTGGCAATCTTGTTATTGATGGTCTCAGTGTAGCCGTTATATAGCAGTATTAGCGAGAGCACACCGAGGATGCCGCCTGCAGCGGCACCTATGCTCACCTTTGCCTTGTCAGATGGAGAGAGTTTTTTGTATATGCGTCCCAGGCGTCCAGTCAGTTTATGTCTCACTGCTGGATGAACCTTTCGACGTGCGGCAATGATGTTGCACGCGATGTGCGCAAGCATCAAAAGAAGAATAAGTCCTATTGGGGTAAAAAGCAGGTTCCAGTCGAGATAGGTGGAGAAGAACTCCGAAGCCTCACTGCTGTTGGTTTCTCCCACGAGGAGAAGCATGGTGGGGGTGAGGGTGGAGCCGAACCTCACGAAGCAATACATGTCGATGATGGAAACAGGATATAGTATTGCGTACATGGTGGCACGTATCCATCGTCTTATCTTGATGGGGATAAAGCTGAGAATGAGACACACGACATAAATGTCGAGAAACAGTTCTATTGGAGCAAGAGCATAAGGGGCATACCCCTTCTTGTTTGGTACTTCGAGCTGTGTGCAGGCATAGCCCAAAAGAAACATAAACACGAAGAAGGCGAAATTCACCCTTATCGGTGTGAACGCTCTTGCAAATAGTTTTTCAATCTTCTTCATAGCTTTTATACTTCGTTTTTTCCCTTGCCCAAATTTTTAGGCTGGGGTTATTTGTAATATTCTGCTACGGCTT
Source organism: Prevotella sp. (assembly GCA_022775105.1). Lineage (GTDB taxonomy): Bacteria > Bacteroidota > Bacteroidia > Bacteroidales > Bacteroidaceae > Prevotella. Next base: position 9,365 of record JALFIX010000071.1, read on the forward strand.
TTGGCACGAGACGTGAGATGTCATTGCCTTTGCTTATATTTTCTCTTATCTCTGTACTGCTGATATCGTATAGTTGCGTATCTACTATTTCCACATTTATTGGAAGGGTCGTCTTGTCAATGACAGAACCCTTGCGCGGGTATATTATTATCCTGAAATTCCGGAGTATATCCTCCCATCGATACCAATGGTGGAATCTCACCCAGTTGTCACCGCCTATGAGCAGTGTAAACTGCCTTTCGGGGTAATCCGCCCTCATTGCCGTCAGAGTGTCGTACATATACGAGGGTCGTGGCATCTTGAATTCATAGTCACTCGCCACAAGATTAACTTCCCCTTCGAGAGCAGCTTTTACAAGCATCAGCCTTGTCTCGTCGTCAGCAAGTGAATCCGCTGATTTCAAGGGATTTTGTGGCGAAACGACAAACCAAATCTCTTCGAGGTCGCTTTTTTCGAGTATTTGCCTCGCGAGAGCTATGTGGCCGTTGTGAATCGGATTGAACGAGCCTCCGAAAATGCCGGTCTTAATCATGGGAATTAAGGATTTAGAATTAAGAATTAAGAGTCAAGAGTCAGGAAATCCTTGATAATCTTCAAAACCTCATTCTTTGCCTTGTCCAGATTGTCGTTGACCACCTGCTTGTCGAACTTGTCGGCGAATCCTATCTCAAATTCTGCCCTGGCTATCCTTTGGTCAATCACCTCGGGTGCATCCGTGCCACGTGATTCAAGCCGTCGGCGCAGTTCGTCTATAGAAGGGGGCATGATGAATATGCTGATAGCCTCAGAGCCATAATGGCTTTTGATATTACATCCACCCTTGACATCCACGTCAAAGACAACGTTCTGTCCCTCATTGCATTGCTTCTCCACTTGTGATTTCAGAGTTCCGTAGAAGCGGTCTTTGTAAACCTCTTCATATTCCAAAAACTCGTCAGCCTCTATGCGGCTTCTGAATTCCTCGGGAGTGAGAAAGAAATATTCCACTCCATGTTTCTCCGTTCCTCGTGGAGCACGGCTTGTGCAGGAAATACTGAATGCCATGTTCAGTTCCCGATGCTCCTGCATCAGCCAGTTTATTATCGTACTCTTTCCCGTCCCCGACGGTGCAGAGAATATTATCAGTTTGCCCTTATTCTTCATTCTTCATTTAAAGCGCATTCAGCACTTGCTCCTTGATTTGTTCAAGTTCATCCTTCATCTTCACCACGATATTCTGCATCTCTGCCTGATTGCTCTTGGAACCGGTGGTGTTGATTTCACGTCCCATCTCCTGTGCTATGAAACCCAGTTTCTTGCCTACTCCATGTCCTTCCTCAAGCATTGTCTCGCGGAAGTAGTTGAGGTGGTTGGCAAGACGTTGTTTCTCCTCACTTATGTCGAGTTTCTCTATATAGTATATGAGTTCCTGTTCGAGGCGGTTCTTGTCGTATTCCACTTCGGGAATTGTGCTCAGACCGTCAATGATACGTTGGCGAATCTTCTCTACACGGGCTTTCTCATAGGGTTCTATCTCGCCCATAAGCTTCTCAATGTTATCAATCTTCTCAGAGAATTTCTTCTGCAGTGCAGCTCCCTCCTGTTGTCTGAATTCCACTAATTGGTTGATAGCCATGTCAATGGCATTCACAGCTACAGCCCATTCGCCATCAGTCAGCACTTCCACTTCAGTTTTTGACATAACGTCGGGCATTCTCAGCAAGGTGGAGAAAATGTCCTCAGGCTCAGGAATGCCCGTGGTAGCCACGATGTCAAGAAACTGATTATAGTAGCTTTTCATTAGTTCCTTGTTGATGGGAGTTGCTTCCGAACCGGCATCCTTTTCAATCCATACGCAGAAGTCAACCTTGCCTCTTTCCAGTGTTTTGGCGATCGTTTGTCTTATTTCCATCTCCTTCTCACGATAAAGAGGGCAAATACGGGTAGTGAGGTCAAGCGACTTGCTATTGAGCGACTTGACTTCAACGTTTATTTTCTTGTCACCAAAGGCGACGACAGCCTTGCCGTAGCCAGTCATTGATTGTATCATAGTATAATAATGTATTTATATATAAATCGGTGCAAAGATACGTAAAATATCTGAAAAACGTATATTTTTCCTCTGTTTTTTATATATAAAATGGAATTTCCTTGAAATTGGATAACTTTGTTATCCTTTCGTGTTCAAATTCTTGGGCATGTTCCATGCGCCATGTGACATGGTAAGGGATATAAATTGCCCTTGCTCCCTGTCTAATTGCGGGAGCAATGTCGCTTTTGAATGAGTTGCCTATCATTATTGTGGATTCTGCCGTGGCATTGTATTGCGCGAATAAACGTTGGTATGCCTTGTCGGTTTTGTCACTGACAATCATAATGTCATCGAAATATGGCAGAAGTCCGCTGCGTTTTAGTTTAGCCTCTTGTTCTATGAGTTCCCCTTTTGTGAATACCACCATTTTGTATGGTCTCTCTGGGGTGTTATACAGGTCTTTTAATGTTTCCTCAACATGGGGAAGGGGAGTGGTGGGCATATCCAACAGTGATTTGCCGAGGCTGATTATCTCTGCAATCTTGGATGAGGAAATGCTTCCTCCGCTGACGCGGAGGGCATTTTCTATCATTGAGATGGTAAAAGCCTTACTGCCGAAGCCGAGCGACGCCATGTTTGCCTTTTCAGTCTGGAAGAATTCCTCGTAGAGAGAAGGGCGGTCGCCGTATGGCTTCAGTAGCTCGAAATACCTGTCCTCCACGGCATTGAAATGCGATTGGCAATCCCAGAGGGTGTCATCGGCATCAATGGCGAGGAGGGCAGGGGATTTCTTTTGTGTGCAGCGCACTGACGTGCGCTGCACGGGGGCTGTTATACTCAATTATTATGAAAACTTTAATATTTTAATTCTTTAATATTTTAATATTTTAATTCTTCAATCACCCCACTGGGCTTCCTGGTTTAACGGGGCGGAGGAGGGAGGTGACAGCAAGGGAGCCGTCGAAGTCAACTGCGGAGAGTATCATTCCCTGACTCTCGAAGCCCATCATCTTGCGGGGAGCGAAGTTGGCTATGAAGAGGACATCCTTGTCGATGAGTTCCTCGGGATTCCAGTGCTCGGCGATACCGCTGAGGATGGTGCGGTCAATACCAGTGCCGTCGTCTATGGTAAACTTCAGGAGCTTCTTGGATTTCTTTACCTTCTCGCAGGCTTTCACATGACCCACACGGATGTCGAGTTTCTCGAATGTCTCGAAGTCAACAGTGTCCTTGATAGGCTCAGCCACGTATGAGGCTGCCTCGTTTGCTTTCTTGGTAGCCTCCAGTTTGTCGAGCTGCTTTTGTATTGTCTCGTCCTCAATTTTCTCGAAGAGCAGTTCGGGTTCTGCCAATTGATGACCAGGCTTGAGCAGTTCGGTGCTTCCGAGTTCATTCCAGTCGAAATCAGTGATGTTCAGCATATTGCGCAGTTTTGCACTGCTGAAAGGCAGGAATGGCTCAAAAGCGATGGCGAGGTTGGCCACAAGCTGCAATGAGATGTTAAGCACTGTCTCAACTCGCTTCGGGTCGGTCTTCCATACCTTCCATGGCTCACATTCCGTGATATATCTGTTACCGATGCGTGCAAGGTTCATTGCCTCCTTCTGAGCCTCGCGGAACTTGAACACGTCGAGCATCTGCTCCACGTTCTTCTTAACGTCCTTAAATTCCTCAAGAGCCTGACGGTCAACGTCAGTGAGTTCGCCGCAAGCAGGAACAACACCATTCCAATACTTCTTGGTGAGCTGAAGTGCACGGTTGACGAAGTTGCCGTAAATTGCCACCAGTTCGCTGTTGTTACGCTCCTGGAAGTCCTTCCAAGTGAAGTTGTTGTCCTTTGTCTCGGGAGCATTGGCAGTAAGCACATATCTCAGAACATCCTGTTTTCCAGGCATATCTACAAGATATTCGTGAAGCCATACTGCCCAGTTGCGTGATGTAGATATCTTGTCGTTCTCAAGATTGAGGAACTCGTTTGCAGGCACGTTGTCAGGAAGGATATACCCGCCGTGAGCCTTAAGCATCACGGGGAATACGATGCAGTGGAACACGATGTTGTCCTTGCCGATGAAGTGTACGAGACGTGTGTCCTCATCCTTCCACCATTTCTCCCATGTCCCCCACTGTTCAGGATGTGCGTCGCATAGTTCCTTGGTATTAGACACATAACCAATAGGAGCGTCAAACCAAACATACAACACCTTACCCTCTGCTCCCTCTACAGGAACAGGAATACCCCATTCGAGGTCACGTGTCATGGCGCGTGGCTGCAAGTCCATGTCAAGCCAGCTCTTGCACTGTCCATACACATTGGGACGCCATTCCTTGTGTCCCTCGAGGATCCACTGCTTAAGCCATTCCTGATATTTTCCGAGAGGCAGATACCAGTTCTTTGTAGGTTTCTTCACAAGACCATGGCCGGGGTTGTTCTTGTTTGTGGGGTTAATAAGTTCGTCGGGCGAAAGGGTCGCACCGCATTTCTCGCATTGGTCACCGTAAGCACCCTCAGCGCCGCATCTTGGACAAGTGCCCACGATGTTACGGTCGGTGAGGAACTCTCCTGTCACCTCGTCGCAATACTGTTCCTCCACATGCTCCTCAAGTTCACCCTTGTCATATAGTGTTCGGAAAAAGTCAGATGCAAACTTATGATGAATGTCAGAAGTCGTGCGGCTGTATATGTCGAACGAGATACCGAAGTCCTCGAACGATTTCTTGATAAGATTATGATAGCGGTCAACCACCTCCTGTGTGGTTATACCCTCTTGGCGTGCCCTGATGGTCACGGGTACTCCATGCTCGTCGCTACCACCGATGAAGATAACTTCCTGCTTCTTAAGTCTTAGGTATCTGACGTATATGTCAGAAGGTACATATACACCGGCTAAGTGACCGATGTGTACGCCACCGTTGGCGTAGGGTAGGGCCGCCGTAACGGTTGTTCTCTTGTATTTCTTTTCTTCCATTGTAGTAATATTTATAATTGTTGCTTTACTTTTTGCGATATACGAAATGTAGTATTGTAAAATTTGTCGGTACGGCAATCATCAGCACCAAAACCGGAGCTATCAGTCGATGTACACCAACAGTTATGAACAGGTTGAACAATACAATATGCAGGGTATAGTTGATGACGTGGCTGACCCCGAATCCCGTAGCCTTTCCTAAAGACACCTTTGATCGGAAAGTGAAAAAAGTGGTCATAAAGAAATTGCACACCAAGCTGACTATATATCCCACCGTGTATGCAACGCTCAACCACACCCCGCCACTGTGTATCATCTGCATAAGATAATAAACAAGATAATGTATGCCGGCGGCAATGACACCCACAATACAGAATCTTGTAAACTGCTGAGCCTTTTCGTTTTTCAATATCTCCGATACGCCCTTCATCCGTCTTATTTCTTTTTCTTCTCCTGCTTCAGTTGTTTGTCCACGATTTCCTTCAGTTTGTCCTTTGTGGCATTGACAGCTATAATCTTGCCCTTGTCATCAGCCACAATGTTGCCTGGTACAGTGCTTATTGCCAATTGCCTCACTGTGGGCGATTCCCATAGTTGACGGTCGCAAATGGTCTGCCATTGCACTGAATCAATCCTGATTGTCCTTTTGCAGCGTGCCGTGTCTGCATCTATGCATATACCCACAATCTGCAGTTTGTCACCAACCTCCTTTTTCTTCTTTCTCAGTTCCCGCTGTATGCCTGTGCTTTCGTAGTTCCATCCCGCCCATGCGAAGATGACGTTCACCTTGCCTTTGAGATTGTCACGTGATACCGTTTTGCCGTTAATGTCCTTTGCGGAAAAATAAGGCAATGCACTGCCTTTTTTGATATTGGCGAGGTTTTTCAGCTGTTTTGTCAGGAGTACAGCCTTGGCGTCGTTTTTGTCAGCTTCAGTCATCGCCTTTGCCAGTGTGTAAGCCTTGGTGTAGTCAGGTTCCCTTGTCGCGATGAAGTATTTTCTGAGCAAGTGGTGACTTACAATGCTGTTTGGGTTCTTGCGTATGAAATCCTCCGCAGCCTTCTTGGTCTCTGGAGGGGTCATTTCGCTGACACTGAGTCTGAACTTGGTCATCTCCTCGTTGGCCTTGTTGCCTTTCACCTCCACCTCTTTAAGATGTGAGGCATCACCGCTGATTTCAGCAGTGGAGCCAGACTTCCCGAATACCACCAGTTCCGTGTAGTTAGGGAAGATGATGGTGAATGTAGCCTCTCCTTCGAGAGCCGTTTGGTATGAGAACCTTCCGTCCGCCACCTTGATGGTGTCGGTGCCGGCTAATCCCCCATCCGGACTATACACATAGAACTCACCCTGGTTGAAGCTCCTCAGGCGGCCCTTGATGCGGAATTGTCCGCTTTCCGTGCCACATGAAACCACAACCAGGGTGAGTAGGATATATCCAATGAATTTCTTCATTACTTATTTGCTGACATTGAGCAGTTCAAGGTCCTGAGCTGCATACTTAGCCCATGAAGAATCCTTGCTGATAGCGTTGCGCAGTGCAGAGGCAGCGGCAGATGTGTTGCCCTGACGTGCGTTGAGGATAGCCTTCAGATATTCAGTAGTAGCGTCAGCGTTCTTGATGTTGCTCAGAGTGCTTGCGGCAGCGCTGTAGTTCTTGTTGAGGATCTGTGCAAGGGCAGCGGTGTTGCTGTTGATGTTGGCGAGATCCTGCTCAGCCTGTGCATACTTGCCCTGGACGATGTGCAGGTTACCGAGAGCCTCCTGGATGCTGCTTGCATTTGCAGCCTGTGAGATATAGTTCTCAGCCTGTGCAACGTTACCCTCTACGATAGACACGAGACCGAGGTTGGCCTTGGCGTCAGCGCTGTTGGCGTCAATCTTGAGTGCCTTCTCTGCAAAGCTCTTGGCTGCGCTGTAGTCACCGCGTTGGAAAGCCAGTGTTGCGAGGTTGTTGAATGCACGTGCATCGCTTGGGAAGAGCTGTGAGGTGGTCTTATAGATATCCTCCTTCTCGGCTGCATTGTTGGTGAGGGCTGCATTGTAGAGAAGCTCCTCAACGCTCAGCTGCTTGGCATCGCTCTTGTACTGCTCCTGAATCTGTGCGTCGCTGCGGCCGATAACGTCATAGTTGATGGTCATGCGTGCACGGCGGAGCTGAGGAAGAATACCGTCAGCCAGCTCGCGGAATACAGAACTCATGTTCTTGATCTGCTGCTCGCGCTCCTCGGGATCCTTGTACATTGAAAGAACACGCAGGATGACATCCTTGTCCTGGATGTTTGATACCTTAACCAACTCCTGGAATCCCTCCCAGTCCTGTGCTGTGTATTTAGCGTCGATGGGAGCGTTGTTGTTGGTTTTCTTCATCTGCTGCTTAACGTATGTCTCGGTGTTGCCCTGACGCTTGTTGGCCAGTTTGTCATTGAGTTCGAAACCACCGTCAGGAGAAGCATATGCGGAAACCTCCACGTTCTTCAGCGCGAGAGTTTCCTTCTCGTCCTGAATCTTCTTGAGAAGGTCAACGAACTCCTTTACAGAGTTGCCCTTCAACTCGCTTGAACGTAGGTTTGCCTGCTGGATGAGGAATTTGATGTTGGCATCCTGCTTCTTGGCGATGATGCGCTGGTAAGCGTCAGCAGAGAGGCTTGGTGTAGCCTGCTTTGCAGTGATGTATCCGAGTTCGCCAGTGGCGATTACACCGTCAGCCACCTTCACTGCGGGTACTTCCTGCTGCTTGTTGCCGATTTTTGCGTCGAATGTCAGATAGAGTTCGCTCTTCTGCATTTCAGGCACATACTTGAAGTTGGTCTTCATTGTATAGTTTCCACCAACCTTGTAGGCAATGGTTTGGTCGTTTCCTTCAACCTTTTCGCCCTGGAAGGTTGCAGCCTCGCCACGGGCAACCTGACCGTTGCCATAGCGGAGTTCGGGAATCACAGTAACGACAGCCTTTTTCCGCATATAACCCTCGGGGAACATACCGTTGATTGTGGCAGAAACGTTGCCTGCGTTAGATTCGAGCGGATTAGGCACTACGCTGAAATTATCCGCTGAAAGTGCTCCAAGTTTGCCAGAGCACGATGTCAGGAGCATAATCGATGCTGCTGACAACAAGAAAAGATGTTTCTTCTGCATTGCAATTAAATTAGTATATATACGTTTTATTCAAAGTCGTCGATTGATATCTCATCGTGCCGCGAGCGGGACTCGAACCCGCACAGCCATCACTGGCCAAGGGATTTTAAGTCCCTCGTGTCTACCAATTCCACCATTGCGGCATCGCCAAAAGACACATTATGCGCTTTTTCGACTGCAAAGATATTATATAATTTTGATTTCACCAAACTTAGTACGTTATTTTTAATGTTTTTAACCTACTTTTGGTGCGATTATGCCAAATAACTTGAAATAATTCGCTTTTTGTTTTGTTTTTCGCACTAATTGTTGTACCTTTGCACCCCAAATCGAGAATATGTATAATAAAAGGTATAGCAAGATAAGAATTATGAAAATAGAAAGCGTTATCAGCAGTTCCGTCATTGAGGCTATTAAAGCCCTCTACGGTCAGGATGTGGAACCGAAGATGGTTCAGATTCAGAAAACCAAGCAGGAATTTGAGGGCAACCTCACTGTGGTGGTATTCCCGTTCCTTAAGATCTCAAGGAAAAAGCCTGAAGATACTGCCCAGGATATAGGACAGTTCCTGCAGGAGAACTGCAAGGCTGTGGCTTCGTATAATGTGGTCAAGGGATTCCTCAATCTTGTCATATCACAGGCTGCATGGCTTGGTTTGCTCAATGATATCGACAACGACCCGAAGTATGGTGAGAAGAAGGCTGATGACAACTCACCGCTCGTGATGATTGAATACTCATCCCCAAATACCAACAAGCCTCTTCACCTCGGACATGTACGCAACAACCTCCTCGGTTGGTCACTCGCACAGATTATGGAGGCTAACGGCAACAGGGTGGTGAAGACCAACATCGTCAACGACCGTGGCATACATATCTGCAAGTCGATGCTCGCATGGCTGAAATACGGCAACGGCGAGACTCCGGAGTCGAGCGGAAAGAAAGGTGACCACCTCATCGGCGACTACTACGTGGCTTTCGACAAGCACTATCGTGAGGAGGTCAAGCAGCTTACCGCCCGGTTCATGGCTGAGGGCATGGGTGAGGAAGAGGCTGAGAAGAAGGCCAAGGAGGAGGCCCCGCTTATCAAGGAAGCTCATGAGATGCTTGTGAAATGGGAGCAGAACGACCCCGAAGTGCGTGCCCTATGGGAGAAGATGAACAACTGGGTGTATGCCGGATTCGACGAGACATACAAAGCTCTCGGTGTGGGCTTCGACAAGATTTACTATGAGTCGCAGACTTATCTCAAGGGCAAGGCTAAGGTTGAGGAAGGTCTCGCCAAGGGTCTCTTCGAGCGTCATGAGGACAACAGTGTATGGGCAGACCTGACCAATGAAGGTCTTGACCAGAAACTGCTTCTGCGCTCCGACGGCACCTCCGTGTATATGACCCAGGATATCGGTACAGCCGAGATGAGATTCAAGGATTTCCCCATCGACAAGATGATTTACGTGGTGGGCAACGAGCAGAACTATCACTTCCAGGTGCTTTCCATACTTCTCGACCGTCTCGGATTCAAGTGGGGCAAGGAACTGGTGCACTTCTCCTATGGTATGGTGGAGCTGCCCAACGGCAAGATGAAGAGTCGCGAGGGAACTGTCGTGGATGCTGATGACCTGATTGCCACGATGATTGCCAATGCCAAGCAGACAAGCGAGGAACTTGGCAAGTTTGCCGACATGACCGACGAGGAGCGTAGCGAGATAGCACGCATTGTGGGCTTGGGCGCACTGAAGTATTTCATCCTCAAGGTGGATGCCCGCAAGAATATGCTCTTCAATCCCGAGGAGTCAATAGATTTCAACGGCAATACCGGACCTTTTATACAATATACGTATGCGCGCATCCGTTCCATAATGAGAAAGGCTGCCGAGATAGAGGGATATGACAAGACCGTAGTCATTGCTGACAACGAGGAAATCCTCTCACAGAAGGAAATCAACCTCATACAGAAGATGAGCGATTTCTCGGCAGCAGTGGAGCAGGCTGGCAAGGACTATAGCCCCAGCGGCATAGCCAACTACTGCTATGAGTTGACCAAGGAGTTCAACCAGTTCTATCACGACTTCAGCATCCTTAAGGAGGAAGACGATAAGAAGCGTGTTGTGCGTTTCTGTCTTGCCGCCAACGTGGCTAAGATTATCAAGAATGCCATGGCACTATTGGGTATTGAGGTGCCGGAAAGGATGTAATTAGGAATTAGGAATTAGGAATTATGCAGAACCCGCCGGATTATCGTCATGATACAGTGCTGCCGTTGCCTATGGAGGTGACGGCAGACGGATGGGCTGTGGATGCTGCTTGTTCGGGTAATCCCGGTCCTATGGAATACCAGTGCATCGACCTTGCCACCGGTGCACAGGTATTTCATTTCGGACCCGTCCATGGCACAAATAATATTGGTGAGTTTCTTGCCATAGTTCATGCGCTTGCCCTTCTCGAAAAGCAAGGAAACGGCACAAAGACAATTTATTCGGATAGCTATAACGCCATCCTTTGGGTGAATAAGAAGAAATGCAAGACCACCCTCGAGCGCACCCCCCAGACGGAATATCTCTATCAGGTGGTGGCACGTGCCGAACATTGGCTCAATACACATAGCTTCAGAAATCCTCTCATTAAATGGGAGACAAAAAAATGGGGTGAGGTTCCTGCCGATTTCGGAAGAAAATGACTTTTATTTCAAGGGAATCATTAGATAGAAGCGTGCCCCCTTGTCGTATTCAGGGTCTATACCCACCTTTCCGCCTAATCTCTGTGATATGACATGGCAGATGTTAAGGCCAAGACCTGTGCCTTGGTGGAAAGAGTCGAGTTTGGCAAACCGTTCGAATATCTCGGTTTGCTTGTCCTTGGGTATGCCGCAACCGGTGTCAGTGACGGAGATTGTGAGGTAACCGTGGTGTTTCTCAAGTGAGCAATCCACTGTGATCATTCCCTCCTCCGTATATTTAATGGCGTTGGTCAGGAAATTAATGATTACTTGAGCAACTCTCATCCCGTCGGTATAAATCTCAAAATTCTTGTCCACGTCAGTGTTGAAATATATAGGTACCCCAGGCTTAGTCCTGTGCTTCACTGTCTCTATTGATGTAAGGCATATTTTGTTGGCATTGAAATTGGAGTATGTCATCTTGTAGTCCTTGTTGTGAAGTTCATGCAGCGACATCACGTCGTCCACGAGCTGTGTTAGCAGTTCCTCGTTACGTCTGATAATATTCACAAAGTTTTCTTTCTCCTTTTCGTCAAGGTCGTTACCTTCGTCAAGGATAAGTTTTGAGAATCCCACAATGGCATTGAGCGGGGTACGTATTTCGTGGCTCATGTTTTGGATGAAAGTGCTCTTGAGTTTTTCCGACTCCTGCGCTTTTTGTATGGCGGCATCCAGTTCACGGTTTTTCGCCCTTAATTGTTTTTTGCTTTTATGGCTATGCCATAGATACGACATTATGGCCGCTGCCATAATGAGGGCGAATAGTAATGTCAGCCTGGCAATCCTGCGATGTAGCACCGTTGTTTCCCATTGCATCTCAAGTACAGCCTGCTTACGGCTTTCCACAGCATCAGTAAGTTTTTGTTCAGCCTTCAAGCGTTTTATTACCAGCTCGTTGTTGTCGATTATTAGTTGGTTTTTGGCTAGTATGAATTTATTCAGTTCATTATGCTGCCTCAATTCATCTATAGCCATATTTGCGGATGCAATTTTCATCTGCATATTCTTGGCTTCCAACTTGTTGTTTCCTGCGATGTCACTCATTTCCTTGCGGTCATCCTCATACACTTGTTTCATCTTGTTGCGGTGCATCACAACCTCTTGTTGGAATGTCTCGCATGCTTCCTTCCATTCCCCATTATGTACGCAATCCAGTTCGGCAATCCTCAGCAAACCTTCGTCTGTCAGCTCTTCCTTGGCTTTGTCCATCGCCTTGTCGCGCTTGCCGTCGAAGAGCATCTCCATGATGTTGAGTAGTTTTTCCTCGTATGGATATCTGAATCCGTTTTCCGCCTTCATTTTTCTTAACTCTTCCATGTGTTGTGTGAAGGTTGGTTTGTCGTTGGTTTCAAAGGCAAGCCGTGCTTTTTCAATATTTATTCTGTACAGGCTTCTCAACACCTTATGATGCCTTTCTGCCTCATTGAGATAGTGAGCGGCGTCAGAATAGTCCCCTTGTTGCCTTAGCAGCTTGCACAAGTTGATGAGCATAGAAGTTGGGTCAGCCTCAATATTGTTTTTCAGTAATACTGCGTAAGTGTCCAGATACATGTTTATTGCACTTTTATAGTATCGTCTCACTCTCTGAACGTCACCCAATGTCTTCATCGCCACATATTGGCCGTATGTGTCATTATTCTTGAGGCACGCTCTCAGTTGTTCACTGGCAAGGCGTTGGGCGGTGAGCGATTGTCCGTTGTTGAGGTATCCGTTGATTTCGTTTGAGAAAGCGAGATTGTACATTTGTTTGTCCCCACATTCAAGTGCAGCAGTCTTCAGTCGTTTGGCTGTTGTCGCTATCTGTTCTGTATTATTGTTTATGACATAATGCTGCAGCATCACGTTGATTGCCACGCACATGGCATATTTGTCTCCTCTCTCATTCCCTATTCTGTATAGCTGGTTAGCCTGTTCGAGACCTTTGGGAAGGTCGCGGTTGTTCTGTGCCTGTATATATAGGGGATACAGGTCTGGGGCTATCTTGTTCTTCACAAATTGTGCTGATGTGGTCTTTGGCAACAATGAAGTACATAACACCAGGACCACAACGATTGTCTTAGCTGTCTTTTTTCCACTTTCCGCAAGCGAGTTTTTCAGCACGTTGTTGAGCATTGCCGTCAGTCCGTCGGCAGTATAGCTGATTTCCTTTTCTATATCCTTTTTTTTCTCTTCCGACATTTTGTTAATATGCGATAGGGCATTCTCCACCAAACCGACGATTTTATTCATTGGTGTCTTCACCTCATATCCGAGATTATCCACGAACGCCGTTTTCATCCTTTCTGTTTCCTGTGCTTTGTCAAGTGCTTCTGAAAGCAATTGTTGTTTCTCCTTCAAATTGCGTATGACATATCGGTTGCTTTTCCATACCAACAGTCCGTAGGCAATGACAAATAAGAATATGGCTATTGCAAAATACATAGTTATCCTGTGCCTTTTGCCCATAGTCTTGTACATCTCCGTTTGTGCTTCCCGCTTTTCTGCCTCTTCACTTTTCACAAGGCTGTCAGCTCTCATCTTGGCGATGAGTTGCGAGTCATTGGCGAGTTTGATTTTTATGTTCTCGTGTTTTGAAAGGTTCAGTGTTTCTTGTCCTTTGCTCATCTTCAGTTTTTGCTGGGCCATGTCGTATTCCAGTTTCAGACGTGCCACATTCAGCCGGCTGTTGATGATGTCTGCGTCCATTTCGGCTATGTGGTAAGCCATACTTTCGTCCTGTCCCGTTGATTCCATTTGGCATGCTCTTTTCACGAAGATGGGGTAAGCCTTGTGGTAGTCTCCCGTTGACACATACACTTCTCTCAGAGCTGCCAGGCGGGTGTCCAGGTTTGAGATGTCCATTGCTGTTTTCTCCGCTTTGTCTGAATCGCCGTTGATAAGTGCCATGAGAACCTTTAGGTAAGCAGAGTTGTCACTGCTAATCTCCTTGTTGAAATAAGGTACTGCTTGTTTGAAGTATGTTCTGAAGTCGCCATACCTTTTCTCCCAAAAGAGCATCTTGCCTAATTCTACGCGTAGTAGTGCCCTGCTTTCCTCTGTTTTGACCCTCTCCAGTGCTTTTGTCAGCAACTCTACGCCCTCGCTTCTTCTTGTCAGTTTGTCAAGGCATCTTGCCATGTCGAGGTATGTTCCTGAGGCATCGATGTCTGGTAGGTCGTTCTCTGCAATACCGATAGCTAACCTGTATTGAGTTTCCGCCTTTACAAAATCGCCCTGTTCATGATACAGGTTGGCGGTGGCTGTGTAAAATATATATTTGCCGTATTGGTTGTTGTTCTGAAAGGCGTTCCTGCCGATTTCCTTGATGGTGTTGAATGCCCCGATATATTTTTTCCCGTTTATCTCCGTAGTGGCCTTTTCCATTGCCGCGTCATAGTCGAACTGTCCCGCCTTCGCCGTTATTGCAAGGCAGGACATTATGGCAACCATACACACTGTTATGTATATCCTTATATGTAATCCGATCACTCTATACATATTTGCTCGACTATAGGTTTACAAACTATTATTTAGATTGTCTCAAATTCGTGTGCAAATATAGTAATTATTATTTAATCAGCAAAATATTATTATGCTTTTTTATTAAAATACACATAAGTTTGAAACATTTTGCATCACCTCAGGGGAATTACAAGCAGGAATCGCGCACCGTTATTATATTGTGGGTCAACCATCACCTTTGCGTCCAGCCGCTCGGCTATTCTCTTGCATATATTGAGCCCAAGTCCTGTGCCTTGGTGGAATGTGTCGAGTTTCACGAATCGCTCGAACACAGTGTCTCGCTTGTCAGCGGGGATGCCCTTTCCCGTGTCCTCCACGAAAAAGCAAATGTTGCCTGGGCATTCGTCCGTGTTGCATCCGATGGTGATGTGTCCCGCATCGGTGTGCTTGATGGCATTGGTGAGGAAGTTGATGAGCACCTGCATAACTCTCTTTTTGGAGGTTTTTACGGTGAAGTCGTCTGTAAGAGTCGTAGAGAGCATTATAGGCACATTGTCTTTTTCCCTGTGTCTCACGGTTTCTATGGCGGTTATACAGAGCAGTCGCGGCGCCACGTCCTCTATGGATATTTCTATATCGTTGTTTTCCAGTTCCGAGGCATCTATTATGTCCTCCACAATCTGTGTCAGCAGTTCACCGTTGCTTCTGATGTTCTCTGCAAACATCTTTTTTTCCTCTTCTGATAGTTCGTCACCAGACATAAGTATTATCTGCGAGAATCCCACAATGGCGTTCAGCGGTGTGCGGATTTCGTGGCTCATGTTCTGTATGAATGTCTTCTTTTTCATTTCCGACTCCTCAACCTCCTTGAGAGCCTTGTCAATGGCTTCGTTTTTTGTTCTTATTATCCTCATGTCGCGGCTGTGCAGGTAGCTGTAAATTGCCACGAGCAGGATTATTATGACAGTAGCTGCTCCTATGAGTGTCATTCTCTTGTCGGTCAGTTCGTTTTGTGCGTAGAGTTCCTCGGCGTGCCTTCTTTCCATTTCAGCCTTCACCTTCCCGCGTGTCACGTTGGCTTCTGTCTGCTTTCGCTGCAGTTCGTCCTTCACTCTTTGGAGTTTCAGCTTTTCTGCCATTTCCGACTCTAACCTTGCCATGTTCTCGCGTTCTTCGAGTTTCAGGCGGGTGTTTTCCAGTTGCAGTCTCAGGTTGTCAGCCGTGAGTATCTTGTTGTTTGTTTCTTCTTCCATTTCCTTTCGGTCGAGTTCGAATATGCCAGCCCTTACCTTTTTCAGGTTGGTAAATTCGGCGGCCAATGATTCCAATGCCTTGTTTTTCATGTTGAGGTTGATCAGCATAATCGTTCGCAGGTGTAGGATTTGGTATAGCTCTATTTTGTCCGTGTAACTATTCAGTTTTTCTGTCTCTTTTATGTTCTTGGTGCTGAAGGATCTGTGCTGTATCTCCAGTATGGCATCCTCATCCTGCCCCAATTTGGCTGTGCTTTTCTGCTCAGTGTCCTTGATATGGCTGTAGTGTTTCATGAAGTTTGCCGAGTCATTGAGTTCGAATGCAAGGTAGGCAAGTTCGCTGTCCAGCTTTAGGCGCAGTGAGTCGCTGTGGCAATAGGTGGCGGCTTTGTCGAGGATATATTCAGCCTTTTCTATCTTATGCCATTGTCTGTAGTGTCTTCCCAATGTCAGCATAACGTGTGCAGGATTGCATCTCAGTCTGTGGTTGCGCCATATTTCCAGTGCTTCCTCGGCACATTCTGTGGCACGTGGGATGTTTCCCCTGTATTCACATATTGCTGAGAGGTCACAGGTGGCGTCAAAGGCTTCCTGCCAGTCGTTCCTTGCCATTGCTTTCTGCTGGTAGTCGTAGGCTTTGTTCAGGGCTTGCAGTGTTCTTTTCTGGTTTTTTAGTATTTCAATGTCTGCATGTTTGTATTCCTGCGCCATGGCTGTTGCAGTCGCGAGTGACAGCAGCAGGCATATAGTCTTTGCCACTTGTGCCGAACTCTCTTTAAGAGCCTTTTTCAGAAGGTCGTTCACCATTGTGGTGAGTTTCTCTGAGCTGTGCTCTATGTTGCTGCCTATCAGTGCTTTGTCCTCGCCGTTCAGTTCTATGCTGTCGTCGAGCAGCAACTGTGAGAAACCCATCACGTCGTTTAGCGGTGTTCTCACCTCGAAGCTCAGGTCCTTGATGAATGTGTCTTGCATTCTCTGTGCTTCCTTGGCCTTCTCCAATGTCTCACATAGTTGGGCGTTGCGCATTTTGATGGCTTTTATCCTTTTGCGCAAGACTATCACTGTCACAGTGGCGTATATGGCAAGCAATGCAGCCACAATGACGAGGAATATCTCGGTGATTCGCTTGTTCTCAGCCATGGCGATGGCTGTCCTTTCCTTGATGGCGTTGGATGTTTGCAGGTAGGCTGTGGATGCACTGTCGGTCTTGAGCCTCACTAATGCGGCTGAGTCGTTATGGTGCTGCATCCATAGGTTGGCGGTTTCCTGCAGTTTCAGTTTCCTTGCCGTCTCCGCGTTTCTCAGTTCTGCCATGACGTATTCGTTGTTTAGCTTGAGCCTTTCCACGTTTAGCCTTTCTGTCTCCAGTGCGGCATCGAGTTCCGACATGCCTTGCGAATAGGACTGCCGGATAGATAAGTTAGTTGCAATTTCATACATGTTTCGTTGTAGTTCCAGTGCCTTGTCATAGTCACCTCTTGCCGTTTCCACTAGACTCTGTAGGCCCAGTGCATCTGCCTTGTTCTTTATTTTTGTGGCAATTTCGTATGCCTCGTCATATTTCTTCTCGCAACATAGCAGCCTTACCTTCGTCTCAGTCCATATCGGCATATTCTCAATTTTCTTAAGGTCTTCCTTGTAGGTTTCGTATGTTTGCAGACATTCTTCATGGCGTTCCATTGCGTAGAGGGTTTTTATTGTAGTGCATATCAATTTTGGAAGATTGTTCCTTAGTTTCACGCAGGCTATTCCTTCGTCGCACCATTTCAGCGCTTCCGTGAATTTGCGCTGCATCATATAGTTTTCTGCTATGAAGTTGCATAGGGCGGCGAGGTCTTGGTCTTTCAGTTTCTCCTTGGCGAAGTGGTATGAGCGGATGAAGTATTGCCTTGCTTTCTCCGTGTCGTTTTGGATTTGGTGGATTTTTGCCATTGCCCTGATGAACATATATCTTCCGTAGTCGTTGTCCAGTCTCTCGGCATCGTTTCTGATGTCCTTTGCTGCCTTTGCCGCCAATAGGTAGAACTGCATGTTGAGCAGCAGTGTCACCCTCTGCGACATGGCAAAGAAATAGTATTGCAGGTGTCCGGTGCGCAGTGCCTCGTTTTTGAGCCTTTCAGCTGCATTGTCAAACTCTCCCAGATTGTGTTCTTGGTAGAAGTGGTAATATATAGGCAGTGTCAGTGCGATGCAGGCCGCTTTGTCATCCTTTTCCTCAAGTGCTTCCCGGTATAGCCTTTCGGCTTCATCCAGCACTTCCTTCTTGTTTCTCAAAGGGTATAATTTCTGATATTTCTCATATAGGTTGTCCTTGATTTTAAAAGGGTTGTTCTGTGCGTTGGCTACAAGGCATATTGTCAGCATGAGAATACAGGCTATGCCCCTCTTAGCCTTGGCATAGCCTCCCCATCCCGATAATATTATAATATGTTTAAATCTGTACATAAATCTTTAACTCCTTTAACTCCTGAGAGCAGAGAAACTACCATCCACCCGCAATCAGCCATCCCATATATCCTAAGAATAGTCCCGTGAGCACAGCTCCCTCCCATCGTGCAATCGTCAGCTTGGTATAAGCAAAGAACCAAAGCAGCACCATGCTTCCTGTCATCACTGCGAGATCTATATAAGTTATACCGCTGACAGTCATTGGACAAACAACACCCGTCAGTCCTACCACGAATAATATGTTAAACACATTGCTGCCGATGACATTGCCGATGGCTATTCCGCTGCTTCCCTTGCGTGCAGCCACTACGCTCGTTGCCAACTCAGGCATCGACGTGCCTCCCGCCACGATGGTCAATCCCACCACAGCCTCCGGCACATTAAGCGCGAGTGCCACCGATGTTGCCCCACTAACAAACACGTTACTTCCGGCAATAAGGCAAGCTAATCCCACCGTAATCCACATCGCCGCCTTCCACATCTGAAACTTTTGCCCTGTTGCAGTGGTGTCATCGTTTTCTGTGCCGTCAGCCCCCATGGCTGGCGTGTCAGCGCTTGTGGCTCCTTTCGCCCCCTTCAATGTAATCCACATATAAACAAAAAACAGCGCACTGAGCACAGCTGCATCCGCCCTTGATATGCTTTGGTCAAACACTAACGCTCCCATTATCATCGATGCCGCCACGGCGAATACGAGGTCCTTCCTCACCGTCTGCCGCATCACGCTCATCGGGGCCACCATAGCCGCAGCACCCACTATCAGCATCGCATTGAATATATTACTTCCCACGACATTACCCACAGCCATGTCAGCCGTGCCCTTCAATGCCGACACGAAACTCACGCAGAACTCCGGCATCGACGTGCCTAATGCCACCACCGTAAGGCCTATCACCATCTGCGACACACCCATCCTCGAGGCCAAGGCAACAGAACCCACGGTGAGCTTGTCGGCACCCCAAAGCACCACTGCCACACCGCCTACAATCATCAATATGTCAAGTAATATATCCATAATCTATAATCCTTTTCTTATTAGTGAACTTAAAATCGATGCAAAGTTACTCTATTTTCCCGACTCGTACAAGGATTTTATTTGCGTATTTGCATAAAAATGGTTAATTTATCGACACTTATGCAGTGAATAAGAGAAAAAATAAGTAACTTTGCACGTTGATTTTGAAAAACAGATTTTGAATTCAGAATACTATGTCGTGTATTTTACATATAGAGACGAGTACTAATGTGTGCTCAGTGGCTGTAAGTGAGGACGGAAAGGTCATTTTCGACAAGGCCGACCGCACTGGTAACAACCATGCTGAGGCATTAGGCTCTTTTGTCGATGAGGCAATGTCGTTCGCCGACAGCCATGCCATTCCTCTTGATGCCGTGGCTGTGAGCGGAGGCCCAGGCTCTTATACCGGCTTGCGCATCGGTGTGTCAATGGCTAAGGGTGTATGTTATGCTCTTGATATCCCGTTGCTCTCGGTGCCCACGCTCCAGTTGATGTGTGTGCCCGTGCTCTTACGCTACGACGAGATGGAGGACAACGCCCTTCTTTGTCCTATGATTGACGCCCGCCGTATGGAGGTATATGCCGCTCTATATGACAGGGCCTTGAAACCGGTGAGGGAAATTCAGGCCGATGTCGTGGATGCTGACACATATCGCAAGTGGCTCGACGAGAGACCTGTGTATTTCTTCGGAAACGGTGCAGCTAAGTGTATGGAAACCATCGCCCATCCCAACGCCCGGCTGATTGAGGGCATTGAACCGCTTGCCAAGTGGATGATGCCTTTGGCCGAGAAGAAAATGCTCAACGACATTCATGAGGACGTGGCATATTACGTGCCTTTCTACTTAAAGGACTTCGTGGCGAAAACGCCGAAATCTCCTCTGTTGGGGAATTAAGAATTAAAAATTAAGAATTAGAAATTATTTTTTCAATGAAGATAAACGGATTAGATTACAACACCAAGAGGGAGACGCTTCTGCTGCCTGAATATGGTAGGGAAATCCAGAGAATGGTGGATTACGCCATAGGCATGCCTACCAAACAGGAAAGGAATGCGTGTGCCAATACTATTGTGAGAATGATGGCAACCAAGGTGCCACAGTCGGTGGAAACCGACGAGGGACTTACCGCCTTGTGGGATCATCTCTATCTCATGGGCAAGGGACAACTCGACATCGATTGGCCGTGCGATGTCTCCGAGGCTGTGAAGATTACACAGAAACCCCAGCCTATGCCTATCCGCAAGAACCATGTCCGTCTGCGTCATTACGGACATCTTGTGGAGGAGTGCTTCGAGATGCTCAAAACCATGCCGGAAGGCAGGGAGAAGGACAGGCTGGTTAACCTCACCGCCAACCAGATGAAACGTGACCTCGCCAACTGGGGACGCGGTTCCATGGACGATGAGAGAGTGGCTGACGACCTTGCAAGATATACTGACGGGCGGGTGCAGCTCGACCTTGGTAGCGTAAGGCTGGAGAGAGTGCAGGAAACGGCTGCGCTGATGAACGTCAACGGCAACCGTCTTCCCAAGCAGATGAGAAAACGCAGGAAATAATTTTTTAGCCTATGTCATCATTCATCATAGAAGGCGGACATCCGCTCAAAGGGGAAATCACACCGCAGGGAGCCAAGAACGAGGCCCTTGAGGTGATATGCGCCGCCCTGCTCACTCCCGAGGAGGTGATAATAAGGAATATCCCCGACATCAGGGATGTAAACAACCTCATTCTCCTTCTTGAGGATATTGGGGTGAAGGTGAAGAGGCTTTCGCGCAATGAATATTCGTTTATTGCAGATGAACCTAACCTGGAATATCTTGAAAGTCAGGACTTCGTCAAGAAATGCTCACAGCTCCGCGGCAGTGTGCTCATGATAGGCCCGCTGCTCGCGCGATTTGGCAAGGCGGTCATTGCCAAGCCTGGTGGCGACAAGATTGGCAGACGCAGGCTCGACACCCATTTCCTCGGATTTAAGTATCTCGGGGCTGAGTTCAGGCAGGTTTATAATACAAATGTGTATGAGATCTATGCCGAGAAGCTCACGGGTTGTTATATGCTGCTTGACGAGGCTTCGGTGACTGGTACTGCCAATATCATCATGGCATCGGTGTTCGCCGAAGGCACCACCACTATATATAATGCCGCCTGCGAGCCCTATATCCAGCAACTTTGCCACATGCTCAACAAGATGGGAGCGCAGATTAGCGGCATAGGCAGCAACCTGCTCACCATTGTCGGAGTTAAGAACCTACATGGCATCGACCATCGCATACTGCCCGACATGATTGAGGTAGGCTCTTTTATCGGTATGGCTGCCATGTGTGGCGAGGGCATCAGGATTAAGGATGTATCCCTGAAAAACCTTGGAAACATACCCGACTCCTTCCGCCGTCTCGGTGTCAAGATTGATGTGGAGGGCGACGACCTGATAATCCCGCAGCAAGACCATTATGCCATAGAGTCGTTTATCGACGGCACGATAATGACCCTTGCCGATGCCCCGTGGCCGGGACTCACTCCCGACCTCATCTCGGTGCTCATCGTCGTGGCTACACAGGCGAGGGGCAGTGTGCTGTTCCATCAGAAAATGTTCGAGAGCCGACTCTTCTTCGTGGATAAGCTCATCGACATGGGAGCGCAGATAATCCTCTGCGACCCTCATCGCGCAGTGGTTGTGGGACACGACCATAACATACGCCTCAGGGCGGGACGTATGGCAAGTCCCGACATCCGTGCCGGTATAGCACTGCTCATTGCCGCAATGAGTGCCAACGGCACCAGCCGCATCGAGAACATCGAGCAGATAGACCGTGGATATGAGGACATCGAGGAGAGGCTCAATTCACTCGGGGCGAGAATCAGAAGGGAATAAAATTGAATAATAATGATAAGAGAAGAAGACGTATATAAAATAGGTAAGATAGGCAAGCCCCATGGCGTATCAGGCGAGGTGACCCTGAGGTTCACCGATGATGTGTTCGACCGTGTGGATGCCGACTATCTCGTGCTGATGGTTGATGGCATACTGGTGCCGTTCTTCATGGAGGAATACCGGTTCCGCAGTGATGAGGTGGCTCTCGTCAAGTTTGAGGACATCGACTCCGTGGAGCGTGCCTCAGAACTCACGGGATGCGAAGTCTTCTTCCCGAGGGAACTTGCCGACGATGACGAAGGTGAACTGACATGGAGCCAGATCGTGGGATATGACATCGTGGATGCCGACAGCCACAAGCTCATTGGGCGCATAGCCTCAGTGGATGAAACTACCATCAACGTTCTGCTCGAATTGGATGACGGTACCCTCATTCCTGCCGCCGAAGAGTTTATCATCGACATCGACCACAAGGAAAGAAAAATGTTTATGCGTCTGCCCGAAGGACTTGTCAACTAAAAAAACGTATGAAAAAACAGATAGCCATATTGGGTTCTACGGGTTCCATCGGAACCCAGGCCCTTGAAGTGATTGAGGAACATTCCGACCTCTATGAGGTCTATTGCCTCACTGCCAACAACCGCGTGGAGCAGTTGGCCCAGCAGGCAAGGAAGTTCAAGCCTGCTGCCGTGGTGATAGCCAACGAGGCACACTACGATAGGCTTCAGCAACTGCTTGCCGACGAACCGGACATCAAGGTGTATGCCGGAGCGAAGGCATTGGACGGGATTGTGGAGTCGCCCTCTATTGATATGGTTCTCACTGCCATGGTGGGATTTGCCGGATTGTCACCCACCATCCATGCCGTCAAGGCAGGAAAGACCATCTGCCTTGCCAACAAGGAGACTCTCGTTGTGGCGGGAGCGTTGATATGCCAGTTGGCGCAGAAATACCATGCCCCTATTTTGCCCGTTGACAGCGAGCACTCGGCAATATTCCAGAGCATAGTGGGCGAGGGCGACAATGAGATAGAGAAAATCCTGCTCACGGCGAGCGGCGGTCCTTTCCGCTTGTTCACTAAGGAGCAGTTGGAGAAGGTGACCAAGGCTGATGCCCTGCGCCATCCCACATGGGACATGGGAGCCAAGATTACCATCGACTCTGCCACGATGATGAACAAGGGTTTTGAGGTTATAGAGGCTAAGTGGCTCTTCGGTGTGGATGCCGACAAGATTCAGGTGCTTGTGCATCCCCAGTCGATAGTTCACAGTGCCGTGCAGTTTGCTGATGGAGCCGTTAAGGCACAGTTGGGTGTGCCCGATATGCGCCTGCCCATCCAGTATGCCTTCTCTTATCCCAACCGTCTGCATCTCACGTCCGACCGTCTCGATCTCTTCCGTCATCCGCTTGAGTTCTTCGAGCCTGACCTTGAGAAGTTCCGTTGTCTCGCCCTGTCGTTTGAGGCAATCAGGAAGGGTGGCAACATGCCGTGCATACTCAATGCCGCCAACGAGATTGTCAACCGTGCTTTCCTTGAGGACCGCTGCGGTTTCCTGCAGATGAGCGACATAATAGAGAAGACCATGTCAACCGTCTCCTTCGACCCCAATCCCGACTACGACGTATATGTAGCCACCGACAAGGAGGCGCGCCGCATAGCTGGCGAATTACTTTAATTTTTTAATTCTTTAATTTTTAAATTTATTTAAATACAAGTGGAAATATTTCTTATCAGGGCACTTCAGTTCATGATGTCGATATCATTGCTGGTGCTGATACACGAGGGAGGACATTTTTTGTTTGCCAAACTGTTTGGCATAAGGGTTGAGAAGTTTTATCTCTTCTTCGACCCGTGGTTTCATATCTTTGAGTTCAAGCCAAAGAAGAGCGACACCGCATACGGTATGGGGTGGTTGCCGCTTGGCGGATACTGCAAGATAGCGGGAATGATCGACGAGAGTTTCGACACCGAGCAGATGAAGCAGCCTGCACAGCCGTGGGAGTTCCGTTCACATCCGGCATGGCAGCGCTTGTTTGTCATGATTGGCGGAGTGCTTTTCAACTTCCTCCTTGCCCTCTTCATCTATTCTATGATTCTCTTCACATGGGGCGATTCTTATATCCCCGTGAAGAACATGACTCACGGTATGAAGTTCAATCAGGAAGCCAAGGCTCTCGGATTCCGCGACGGCGACATCCTCGTGGGCACTGAGAAGGGTGAGTTCAAAGACTTCAGTGCCGACCTCTTCCGCGAGATTAGCGAGGCCAAGCGGGTGGATATCATCCGTGCAGGCAAACCGATGAGCATTACCCTCAGTGGCGAACTTAATCTCCTCTCGATGATTAAGAACCAGCCGCCGTTTGTGCGTCCGCTCTTGCCTTGTGTGGCTGACACGGTTATGGGTGGCACTCCTGCCGCTAAGATTGGCATGAGGAAGGGTGACAGAATCATTGCACTCAATGGCAAGCCCGTTGATTCTTACAACACCTTCACCGACGAGATTGCCAAGTTGGGGGATGTGCTTGCCACGGTCAACACCGCTGCCGACAGCATGAAGGTGAGAAAGGCAACGGTGGTATTGGAACATCAGGACAAGAGCCGCGACACTGCTAACGTGGTGCTCACAGCCGACCTGAAACTCGGTTTCGCCACCAATTCCTATGCAATGATCTACAAGCCATACACCAAGGAGTACGGTTTCTTCGAGAGTTTCCCCGCTGGAGCCAAGTACGGAGTGCATGTCTTGACCTCCTACGTGGATGACATGAAATATGTCTTCACTGCCGACGGTGCCAAGTCGCTTGGTGGATTCGGGGCTATCGGAAGTCTCTTCCCCGCTGACTGGGATTGGTACATGTTCTGGCGAATGACAGCCTTGTTGAGCGTGATGCTTGCCTTCATGAACATCCTGCCCATCCCTGCCCTTGACGGTGGTCACGTCCTTTTCCTCATCTATGAGATGATCACGCGTCGCAAGCCGAGCGAGGATTTCATGGTGAAGGCTGAGTATGTGGGATTCGCCATTATCATCCTCCTGATGGTAGTTGCCAATCTCAACGATGTTCTCCGCTGGCTTGGATATATGTAGTTATAACGTTCCCGTCATAGTGCTCAATGCCTGAGATTACGGCATTGGAGGGAATCGAAGGAGAGACAGTGCCCCGTGAGACAGTCACGGGCGCTGTCTCTGCTCTTATCTCGTCCCATAACCCCGCCTCAATAAACTGGCGGTGGGTATATGCTCCGCCCTCCACTATCAGCGACTGCACCTTGCGCTCATACAGACACCGCATCAGCTGCGGAAGCATCGGTAGGTTAGGGTCAATCTCCGGGAAACAAGGCTTCCTGGAGTCGAGGACAAGGCGCATCGGGTTCTTCCCCCACCATGCCCTCACCGTCAGCGAGGGCTTGTCCCTTAGTGCAGTGGTATGCCCCACGATTATGGCGTCGTTTTCCGCCCTTAGCTTATGGCTCAGCATTTGGGTGAATGGGGTGGAGAAGGCGTAAGGCATAAAGTCCTTGTCCATATATCCGTCCTGCGACTGTGCCCATTTGAGTATGATATACGGCCGGTGTTTCTCGTTGAAAGTCATGAAACGGCTGTTCAGTCGCCGACATTCATCCTCCAGTACTCCAACTCTCACCTCAATACCGGCATCACGCAACTTGTTTATACCACGCCCCGAAACCTCGGCGAATGGGTCAACGCATCCCACTACAACCCTCTTCACGCCCTTGCTCACTATGAGGTCAGCGCATGGCGGAGTCTTGCCATAGTGCGAACAGGGTTCAAGACTCACGTATATCGTTGACTGCTGCAGCAGATGTTCGTCCTGTGGTTTTACTGATGCGAAGGCGTTCACCTCGGCATGGCCTTCACCACATCTCACGTGATACCCCTCACCGATGATTCTGTCCTCACACACTATCACCGCCCCGACCATAGGATTCGGTCGGGCGTTTTGTCTGCCGTTGGCTGCAATTTGCAGGCAGCGGCGCATATAAATAATGTCCTTTTCTTCTCTCATAACTGCAAAATTACTGTTTTTTTCCGATATTTGGCAAATAATTTATGGAAATCTTGCGTATTTCCCCCTTTTTTGCTATTTTTGCATAAAAAACATAGGATGAGATATAATGAACTGTGGCGGATGCTTGTCCAAAAGGGCTACCCCGATGGCGAGGCTAAGGCTGTGGTGCGCACACTGCTCACCGACAAATACGGTATGTCCATGGCGGATATGCTCTGCTGCGATGTGGATGAATATGCGGATGCCGACTCCCTTGCAGCCGATGTGGCGCGACTCATGGCATACTGTCCTGTGCAATATGTCGTCGGCAAGGCATGGTTTTGCGACCGCCAGTTTGCGGTGCGCCCCGGCTGCCTGATTCCCCGTCCCGAGACCGAGGAACTATGTCAATGGATAATCACCGACTACCTTCAACATAAACCACTCGACGATGATAATGCAAAACCGTCAATCCTCGACATTGGCACCGGCAGTGGATGTATTGCCGTCACACTCTCCCTTGATATAAGCGGTGCCGTGGTGGATGCCTGGGATATCTCCGACGATGCCATTGCCATAGCCCGCGATAATGTGCGCACGTTAGGAGCCAATGTCAACGTGCTTAAATGCGATGCCCTCAATCCTCCCTCCGACGTGGATAAATACGATATTATTGTGAGCAATCCACCCTATATCTGTCAAAGAGAGAGCAGGGATATGTCAGCCAATGTGATGCAATATGAACCCCACACCGCCCTCTTCGTTCCCGACGACAACGCCTTGCTCTTCTATCGTGGTATAGCCCGTTACGCGTCATCGGCCCTGAAACATGGCGGCACCCTCTATTTTGAAATAAATCCCCTCTATGCCGAAGACATGAGGAATATGCTTATCAATGAGCATCTGTCAGATCCCGAAATCCGGACAGACCAATATGAAAAACAAAGATTCATAAAATCAACGAGAATATGACATACGAAATGGCATTGCAGCGGCTCACCGCACTCTGCGCCTCCGCCGAGCACTGCGAATACGAGATGACAGAGAAAATGCGCAAGTGGGAGGTGGATGAATCCGACCGCGAGCGCATTATGGAATATCTGCGAAAGGCAAAGTTCGTGGACGACGAACGCTATGCCCGCGCCTTCGTCAAGGACAAGATAAAATACAACAAGTGGGGTAGGCGCAAGGTGGAACAGGGCTTGTGGGCAAAGCACATTGCCGAGGACATCCGCCAGAGGGTACTCGACGAGGTGGATGACACTGACTACAAGTCTGTGCTCATCGACTTGCTAAAGTCAAAAAGGCGTGGCATAAAGGCCGAGAGCGACTACGAGCTGAACCGGAAGTTGGTGAAGTATGCCATGTCGCGGGGATTTGATTACCATATAATCAGACAGTGTATCGACTGCGATGAATATCCTGAGGCTGATTGCTGACTTGTTCCTTCCCCGTCGTTGTGTGGTATGCAATAAGAGGCTTCATGATGGCGAGAAGGTCATCTGCAGCCATTGTCTCTTGGCCAATCCTATGGATGGCGTGTTCGGTTCCGACTACGACAACTATATGGTTGACTGTCTTAAGGGATTCGGCGAAGTGGTCAGGGCTAATGCCTTGTTTGAGTTTCATCCCAAGAGTGCAATGGCAAACCTTGTCTATAAGATGAAATACCGGGGTAGGGCAGAGATAGGTGTCCTTATGGGTCGCCATGCGGCTTTGGTTCTTTCTTCCCGTGGTTTCTTTGACGGGGTGGATATGATAGTGCCTGTGCCTCTAACCCGTAAGCGTCGCCGCCAGCGCGGTTTCAATCAGAGCGAGTTGATTGCCGAGGGCATATCCGATGTCACTGGCATAAGCGTAAACCGCAGGGCATTCCGGCGTGTGCGTTTCACGGCCAGTCAGACCACTCTCCGGGGCGAGGAGCGGATGTCCAATGTGGACGGCGCGTTCCTTTTGGCTGACCCGGAGGCTCTTTCCGTTAGGCATGTCCTTATGGTGGATGATATCTTCACCACCGGTGGCACCATGTCGGCTTGTATGCGCGAGATAAGTGCCAATACAAGCGGCACGAGGTTCTCAATTCTCACTTTGGGACTGACAAAATCGTAATACATCGGCAAATTATGCAATTTTAACTTTCTTTTCTGCGTCTTTCGCCAAAGATTGATTATTTTTGCAGAATGAAATGAAAACAACAATAAAATAGTATATAAAATGGAAGCAACAAAGAAACTTTTCGCAGAGAAACTGCTGAATGTTAAGGCTATCAAATTGCAGCCTAACAACCCCTTCACATGGGCATCTGGTTGGAAGTCTCCAATCTATTGTGACAACCGCAAGACCCTCTCGTTCCCCGACCTCCGCACATTCGTGAAAATCGAGTTGTGCCACGCCATTCAGGAGAATTTCCCCGAGGCTGAGGCAGTGGCTGGTGTAGCCACTGGAGCCATTGCCCAGGGTGCCCTCGTGGCTGACCAGTTGGGCAAGCCTTTCGTGTATGTGCGCAGCAAACCAAAGGATCACGGTATGGGCAACCTCATCGAGGGCGAACTGCCCGCAGGTGCCAAGGTGGTAGTTGTCGAGGATCTTATCTCTACTGGCGGAAGCAGCCTGAAGGCTGTTGATGCTCTGCGTGCTGCCGGTTATGAGGTGGTGGGCATGGTGGCTTCTTACACCTATGGTTTCCCCGTTGCCGAGGAGGCTTTCAACAACGCCGGCGTGAAATTAGTCACCATCAGCGACTATGCCCACGTGGTGGAGGTGGCTGCCGCCACAGGATATATCAAGCCCGAGGATGTTGAAGTGCTCCACGAGTGGCGCAAGGACCCGGCTAATTGGGGAAAGTAAAAAAATAAAAATTATGGGAAAGACAAGATTCGAAAGTACAATAAAGCAGATACCTTATCCTCAGCAGGCGGTATATGACATGCTCAGCAACCTTGAGAACATATCCAAGGTGATGGACCGCATACCCGAGGACAAGATTAGTGACATGGAGTTCGACCGCGACCACGTCAGCATGACTGTTGACCCCGTGGGATTCATCAAGCTCGCCGTGTGTGACAGGGAAGAGCCTAAGTGCATCAAGTTCCAGACGGAGCAGTCGCCCGTCCCATTCTATGTGTGGATTCAGATGCTCCCCGTAACCGACACCACCAGCAAGATGAAGGTAACCGCCGAGGCCGACCTCAACCCCTTCATCAAGGCAATGGTGCAGAAACCCCTGCAAGAGGGCGTGGAGCAAATTGCCGAGGGACTGGCGAGGATACAATATAATTAAGATTTTGGATTTTTTAAACACAGAGTCACGGAGGCACGGAGTTCATATTATAAATTAAAAAAATACAAAGAAAACTCTGTGACTCTGTAACTCTGTGTTCGATAATAAACTTTAATTTTTTAATATTTTAATTTTTTAATATCACGTAGTGATGAAACTTTGGGAAAAGAATTTTGAAATAAACAAGGAGATTGAACGCTTCACTGTGGGGCGCGACCGCGAGATGGACATGTATCTCGCCAAGTATGACGTGCTTGGCTCAATGGCTCACATCACAATGCTCGAGTCCATCGGTCTCCTCGAAAAGGACGAACTAAACCAACTCCTCGCCGAACTGAAGAATATCTATGCCATCTGCGAGAAAGGCGAGTTTGTCATAGAGGATGACGTGGAGGACGTTCACTCGCAGGTGGAGATGCTCCTCACCCGCAAACTTGGCGATATGGGAAAGAAAATCCATAGCGGACGCTCGCGCAACGACCAGGTACTCGTTGACCTTAAGCTCTTCACGCGCCACCAGCTCAAGGATATTGCCGAAGAGGTCAAGAGCCTCTTTGACGAACTTATCGCCAAGAGCGAACTGTATAAGAACGTGCTCATGCCAGGATACACCCACCTCCAGGTGGCTATGCCCAGCTCCTTTGGCTTGTGGTTCGGGGCATACGCAGAGAGCCTTGCCGACGACCTGCTCTTCCTGCAGGCTGCCTACAGGATGACCAACCGCAATCCCCTTGGCTCCGCTGCGGGATATGGTTCGTCGTTCCCCCTCAACCGCACCATGACAACCGCTCTGTTGGGCTTTGACTCCATGGATTATAATGTGGTATATGCACAGATGGGACGCGGCAAGATGGAACGCAACGTTGCGTTCGCCATTGCCACCATCGCCGGCACACTCGCCAAGATGGCTTTCGACGCATGTATGTTCAACAGTCAGAACTTCTCGTTCGTCAAGTTGCCCAAGGAGTGTACCACCGGTTCGTCCATCATGCCTCACAAGAAGAACCCCGATGTGTTTGAGCTTATCCGTGCCAAGAGCAACAAGCTGCAGGCTCTGCCCCAGCAGGTGATGCTGATAATGAACAACCTGCCCGTTGGCTATTTCCGCGACCTGCAGATTATCAAGGAGGTTTTCCTCCCCGCATTCGACGAGTTGAAGGACTGTCTGCAGATGGCTGCGTATATCATCAACAAGATAGAGGTGAACGAGCATATCCTCGACAATCCGATGTATGACCCGATGTTCTCCGTGGAGGAGGTCAACCGCCTTGCCGCCAACGGCATGCCGTTCCGTGATGCCTACAAGAAGGTAGGTCTCGACATTGAGGCAGGCAACTTCGTCCCCGACAAGAACATCCACCACACTCACGAGGGCAGCATAGGCAATCTCATGAATGACAAGATAAAGTCCCTCTTCGACTCCATCCTCTCCGAATTCCACTTCGAGCGCATGGAGGAGGCGGAGAAGAATCTGCTAAGGTGATTTTTTATTAAACACAGAGGCACGGAGATACAGAGATTTTAATTTAGGACTAAGGTTTTGATTTAAGACAAAGGTTTTGATTTAAACACAAAGACACAAAGGAACAAAGTATTTCTTTGGATACAAAGGTGACAAGCGACTTAAAAGTCGCCACAAAGCCTTGCGGAGGGAAATACAAAAAAGAACTTTGTTTCTTCGTGTCTTTGTGTTTTAAAATATTAATAGCTGTCTATTCGTCAACTAATATATTAAACTCAACTTTCGGAAGTAATGTCTTTAACTCCTTTAACTCCCCAAATATATATATAATAATAATGTATAAGAGAATAAGACTATATCTGACATTGGCAGTTGTCATGCTATTGTCGGCTTGCGACGCCGAGCAGCAGTACAACAGCCATTATCCCTGCAACTTCATCTTCTATTCGCAACACCATCCCGAAAGCTCACTCTCCAAGGTGAACGAAACCAATCCGGGATTCTTCGTCGCCGTGGAAGTAAAGCGTGTCAGCGGCATCAACACTGTATATTGCACGCCTAACACAGGAGAAGCTGATGCCCCCCTTAAACTGACCAACGAGGTGGAAAACAACCGCATCTCCTATGCCGACATGGGAGCCGGAGGCAGACTCATTATCGGCTGCACCACCCTCAACGGCCTGAAGGCATACGACGGCATGTGCCCTGCCTGTCTCGCCGCCGGCACAGCTACCAATTTCCCCCTCACCTGGACCGACAACGGCAAGAACGTGAAGTGCGCAAAATGCTCCACCGTCTATTCCCTTAACAACGAGGGAATCAGCATCGAGGGCAAGGAATCCCGACTGCTCCAATACCGCTTCTTATATGGCACAGGTTACGACCAAACCCAAATAATTCGCATAACAAACTAAAATTTCAGTTAAATAAATATAATTATTCGGGGTAATTCCTAATTCCCAATTCCTAATTCCTAATTTATTTGTACCTTTGCAGTCCGATTATTGGGGGGAAGACTTAGAGCCTCCCTTGACTTGATGTGTTAATAGTTGTGCCTTTGGCCAGACATGACGGTTAGTGAATCATCGGTCAGAAGAAAAAGAATAATGTTTTTTAGTAGTAAAATTTAAAATTTAAAAATGAACACTTTAAGTTACAAGACTATTTCCGTTAACAAGGAGACAGCTAAGAAAGAGTGGGTAGTTATCGATGCTACAGACCAGGTTGTTGGTCGTCTCTGCTCAAAGGTGGCTAAGCTCATCCGCGGAAAGTACAAGCCAACTTTCACTCCGCACGTTGATTGTGGAGACAACGTAATCATTATCAATGCCTCCAAGGTCGTATTCACCGGCAAGAAGGAGACTGATAAGGTTTACACTCGTTATACCGGTTATCCTGGTGGTCAGCGTTTCAACACTCCTGCCGAGCTTCGCAAGCGCGAGGGTGGTGTTGAGAGAATACTCCGCCATGCTGTTAAGGGTATGCTCCCCAAGGGCCCTCTCGGACGCAGCCTGCTGAACAACCTCTATATTTACGAGGGAACTGAGCACAAGCACGAGGCTCAGAAGCCAAAGACAATTGATATTAACCAGTATAAATAATTAGGTAGAATGGAAGTAATTAACGCAGTTGGTCGCCGCAAGAGTGCAGTAGCACGCGTATATGTCAGCGAAGGTACTGGCAAGATCACGATCAATAAAAGAGATATCACAGAATTTTTCCCGTCAGCTATTCTCCAGTATGTCGTAAAGCAGCCTCTGCTCCAGCTCGACGCTGTTGAGAAGTATGACATCAAGGCCAATCTCGACGGTGGCGGTTTCACAGGCCAGAGTCAGGCTCTCCGCCTCGCTATCGCCCGCGCATTGGTGAAGATTAATGCTGAAGACAAGAAGGCTCTCAAGGACAAGGGATTCCTCACACGCGACTCCCGTGCCGTTGAGCGTAAGAAGCCGGGTCAGCCAAAGGCTCGCCGTCGCTTCCAGTTCAGCAAGCGCTAATTTACTGCGCATAGCTGTTTAGCATCTAAACCGGCCCGACTCCTCGAAGTGATCGGGAGAGGACTACCCGCCGGTTGATTCTAACAAAAAGAATTAAAAAGAAAGTAAACAACAATTTTAAAAAGCATTTAAGACAATGTCAAGAACAAATTTTGATATGCTGCTGCAGGCTGGCTGCCACTTTGGCCACCTTCGCCGCAAGTGGAACCCCGCAATGGCTCCATACATCTATACCGAGCGTAACGGTATTCACATCATCGACCTCCACAAGACCGTAGTCAAGATTGACGAGGCTGCAGAGGCGCTCAAGCAGATTGCCAAGTCTGGCAAGAAGATCCTGTTCGTCGCTACTAAAAAACAGACTAAGGACGTTGTGGCTGAGAAGGCTACAAGCGTAAACATGCCTTACGTTATCGAGCGTTGGCCGGGCGGTATGCTCACCAACTTCCCAACTATCCGCAAGGCTGTGAAGAAAATGGCGAACATCGACAAGCTGATGAACGATGGTACATACGCTAACCTTTCTAAGCGTGAGCTCCTCCAGGTGACACGCCAGCGCGCCAAGCTCGAGAAGAACCTCGGTTCTATCTCCGACCTGACCCGTCTGCCGTCTGCACTCTTCGTCATCGACGTATGCAAGGAGGCTATCGCCGTTAAGGAGGCTCAGCGTCTCGGTATTCCTGTATTCGGTATCGTTGACACCAACTCTAACCCCAACGAGGTTGACTTTGCTATCCCTGCCAACGACGACGCCAAAGACAGCGTGGAGGTAATCCTCAACGCTTGCTGTGGTGCCATCGCCGAGGGACTCGAGGAGCGTAAGGCTGAGAAGGCCGATGAGAAGGCTGCCGAGGCTCAGGGTGAAGAGGCTGCCGAGGGCAAAGGCAAGCGTGGCTCACGCAAGGCTCGCAAGGATGCTCCCGCCGCTGAGGAAACCGCTGATGCTGAATAAGTATTAAAATATTAAAGAATTAAAGAATTAAAGTTTTATGGCTTACAAACCAAATATGGAAGACATCAAGAAGCTGCGCACCATGACCGGTGCCGGCCTCGCCGATGTCAAGAAGGCTCTCACCGACGCTGAGGGCGACTTCAACAAGGCAATGGAAATCATCCGCGAGAAGGGACAGGCTATTGCAGCCAAGCGTTCTGACCGCGAGACTTCTAACGGTTGTGTTCTCGTTAAGGCTGTAGAGGGCTTTGCTGCCATCGTGGCTCTTAAGTGCGAGACCGACTTCGTTGCCAACGGTGCTGACTACATCAAGCTGACTCAGGACATCCTCGACGCTGCCGTTGCAGCCAAGGCCAAGAGCCTCGACGAGGTTAAGGAACTGACCATCGCTGACGGTACAAAGGTACAGGACGCTGTCATCGCACGCTCTGGTATCACCGGTGAGAAGATGGAGCTTGATGGCTACAACTTCATCGAGGGTGACAATGTTGAGGTATATGACCACATGGGCAAGCATACTCTCTGCACCATGGTACAGACTAACAAGGAGGCTAAGGAACAGGGTCACGCTATTGCCATGCAGGTAGCTGCCATGAAGCCCGTTGCCCTCAATCAGGAGTCTGTTCCCCAGTCAATCATCGACGAGGAAATCCGCGTTGCTGTTGAGAAGACAAAGCAGGAACAGGTTCAGAAGGCTGTAGAGGCTGCCCTGAAGAAGGCTGGCATCAACCCCGCTCACGTTGACTCTGAGGATCACATGGAGTCTAACATGGGTAAGGGCTGGATCACCGCCGAGGATGTTGCCAAGGCAAAGGAGATCATCGCCACAGTGTCTGCCGAGAAGGCTGCCAACCTGCCTGAGCAGATGATTCAGAACATCGCCAAGGGCCGTCTGAACAAGTTCTTCAAGGAGTCTTGTCTCCTCAGCCAGGAGTTCATCCAGGACAGCAAGCTCTCAGTAGCTGACTATCTGAAGGCTGCCGACAAGGAGCTGACAGTAGTTGACTTCAAGCGCTTCACTCTCGCCGCAGAGTAAGAATATTTTTAGTAGTTAAGGAGTTAAGGAGTTAAGCCATTAGTTTTAAGCCCTGATTGTCCTACATGATATCAGCGAT
The DNA here is from genome assembly GCA_022775105.1 of Prevotella sp. GTDB lineage: Bacteria > Bacteroidota > Bacteroidia > Bacteroidales > Bacteroidaceae > Prevotella. The sequence goes on from JALFIX010000071.1 coordinate 44,043, forward strand.
ATAACATTTGGCTTAATTTCTTAACTCCTTAACTCCTTAACTCCTTAACAATACTGATTAACCCGATGGAAGGAATTGATTAGTTCCCTGAGTTTCAGAAACTCCTCTTTTCTTTTTGTGCTCATCAAATCCTTGTTGAGTCTTTTTCTGTTGTACTTCATCCAGTTTGTCATTTTCATTTCATCTTCACGATGGTGTGACGGTCCACGATGGTTTTCGCAGACAAACTTCCAGATTTCCTTGTACGTTTTTTCCCAACATTCTTCTCTTTTCATAGCCTTGTGATTTTTTAGTAATACCCATTTTTGGTTGTAATCCGAGTGCAAAGTTACGAAAATTATTGGAAACAAATTACTTTTATCGGCAAAAAAACATTATTTGCCCTGATTATTTACAATTCTACTGCCGAGTATGTTTGTTACAACTGAATGGGGCAATCAGTTGATAAGTGAAAAGAGTGTTTTGTTGCATTTATCTAAAAAAAAACAAAAATATTTGGTGGTTTAAGAAATAATGTGTACTTTTGCTGCACGTTAATAGAAATAAAACCCAAGTATTGTATTGTATGAAACGATTAGTACTGATAGTTGTGATGATGGTAATGGTGCTTTCCTGTATGGCTAACCCCATGCTGGACAATTATCGGTATAACGTCTCTTTTCTCGACATGCAGGCAGGACTTCCCCACAACTGTGTTAATTCTGTATATGAAGACAGTCGCGGGTTTATATGGGTAGCCACATACGGGGGCGGTCTCGTGCGCTACGACGGTTATGGTTTTACACGTTCTTTTCCCTCTGAATCCCATACAGTTCTGCACAGTAATTCATGTAGAAATGTTGTTGAGGACAAGTTCGGCAGAATGTGGATTGTATTTGACGAGGGAGTGTCGGTGATAAGTCTTGATACCTACATGACTGTTGGTGAGGAGTTGTTCGGTACCGATATATCGCAGATACTCCAGCAGGAGGGTATAAAGGTGGTGAGCGATATGCGCGACAATATATGGCTCATGGCAGGAAAGAAAGCATACAAGTTCGTTTTTGACGAGCAAGGACGAATACAAAAGAGCTATTCCTTGGCTTTTGCAGCAAATACTCCCGATATAACCATGTCTGATGTTGACGGAGACGGAACGGTATGGGCAGCCATTGATGATGGCATTTACAAGCTCGACGTAGTGAGAGGAAAGCTTGTGAAACGTCCGGTCAAACAGCTTGCCCCGTTGTTCGGCAAGGCATACTTTACTGGTTTTATGCGTCATCAGGGCGATATATGGGTTAGTTCCAACGACGGTCTATACCGCTATTATACATCCTCGGGACTGTTGCGCCGCTATTCCCATGATTCATCTTCGGGCAGTTTGGCACATGACTTCACCACATGTCTTGCCGTGGGTCCCACGGGCGACCTTCTCATAGGTTCGCTCGGAGGTATTAACGTTTATGACTATAACAGCGACTCGTTCTCGCATATACGCTCTGAGCGCCCGTTTGAGGGCATCAGGTTGTCGAGCAACTTTGTTCATTCCATTTATGTCAATAATGGCACTATATGGGTGTCCACCGACAACTGTGGAGTCACCAAGTTGTCGGAGCGTCAGTTGAATCTTGAGAATATCGTTCACTCTGAAAGCGATGCCTCTTCGTTGTCTCCCAATTGTGTCAATGCCTCCTACGTGGAAAAGAACGGCACGCTGTGGGTGGGAACAGTGGATGGAGGTCTCAACAGGCGTGCCGCAGGCTCAAAGGAGTTCACCCACTACACCACGTCAAACTCCAGCCTGACCCATAACTCGGTAAGCACGCTTACCGCCAACAACCGCACTCTGTGGGTGGGTACATGGGGCGGGGGAGTGTATTGGCTTGACATGGACAATCCCGCAAAGCTCAACCGCCTGGAAATTCAGCAGGAGATGTCACACCTTATATTATATATAGGCGCGCTTGCCTACGACCGCCGCAACAACGGTCTGTGGATAGGCAGCAACGACGGACTCTTCTTCTATGACTTCCGCACACGCCAGTTGCAGATGCCGTTTGAAGGCTGCGACCTCGTGAGAGGTTGCATCGGTTCGCTTATAGACACCAATGGCAGGTTGTGGATAGGATGTATGACCGGCATGAGGGTGGTGGATTTGCGCTCGCGCAAGAAGGGAAAGTTTGCCGTGGAAACATATATGTACAAGCTCAACAATCCAGACTCCAAGTTGATAGACAAGATAACCAGTTTCTGCCAGACGCGCGACGGTAATATATACATAGGTTCCAACGGCAACGGTATGTACCGTTTGGCAGGCGTGAAGGGAGGTAAGATGCAGTTCAAGGCACTCACCACAAGCGACGGACTTGCCAACAACAGTGTGAAGGGCATTGTGGAAGGACGTTACGGCCGTCTGTGGATAGCCACCAACAACGGCCTCTCGGTGATGAACCCCAAGGATGAGGCATTCTCCAACTATAACGAGGTGGATGGCCTGTTGTGCAGCCAGTTCTACTGGAATGCGGCAATAGCCGACGGCAGCTATGTATATCTCGGCAGCGAGAAGGGACTTACCGCCATCAATGTCAACGACATGGCTACGCGTGCCGCAAGCAAGGTGACCATCACCGGTATGCATATCGACAACAACACGATAATGTCCGACAGTCGCTATCTCGACGAGGATATCTCTGTGGCAAAGCGCATTACGCTGCACGAGAGCGACAAGTCGTTTGAGTTGTTCTTTTCCACACTCCGCTATGATGACGACGGACGCTCGGTGTATTGCTATCGCATGAAGGAGTTTGAGAAGGAATGGATACAGACCAGGGCGGGCGAACACACGGTGCGCTATACCAACCTGCCCGCAGGCAAATATACCTTTGAAGTGAAGTGTCTGTCGGCATTGTCCGACGACGAAGGCAATATCACCAGTATCGAAGTGGTGGTGGAGCCATATTTCTACAAGACATGGTGGTTTATGCTCATAGTCATGGGCATAATAGCCATTGTTGCACACTGGTTCTATAAGTCGCGCGTGGAGAAACTGAAGCGCGAGGAGGGCGAGAGGATGCTCCAGCCTATACGCGAGGCATTGGAGAGTGCCGAGAATCCACAGGAACTGCAGTCGCGCATCAGAACCATCCTCGAAAACCAGAGACACTTCCGCCGCAGTGCAGCCAAAAGTGTGGAGATAGACCAGGAGAAGGAGCTTGAGCACTCGCACGCCTTTATGGAGGTGCTGTTCAAGGCTATGGAGGAGGGCTACAAGGATTCCGGCTTCGACATCGAGCAACTCGCCGAGAGTATGAAGATTAGCCGCAATGCACTGACCAAGCGCCTGAAGGAAGAGACCGGGCAGACAGTGAGCCAGCTTCTGAAGGACTACCGCCTGAACATAGCCCGCGAGATTTTGCTGCAGAACAGCGGCAACAGAAACATTACCGAGATAGCCTATCGTGTGGGATTCAACGACCCGAAGTATTTCACACGCTGCTTCACCAAGAAATACGGCATCAGTCCGTCGGGATACGTGGAAACAGTGGATAAAAACCCGAAAAATTGACGAAAATCAACGTTTGTCCACCTAAAACACGTGTTTTTCCACCTAACTATGCTTAATCTTTACTACCTTTGCGACCAAATTTAAAAACAATAAGAAACAATTGTAATTAAAAACAAACCTAAATGTATTAAAAATGAAGAAACAATTATTCTCAGTGATGCTCTGTCTGGGCGCCATCGGAAGTGCTTCTCTAAGCCCTATGCCGGTGATGGCCTCAGTGACACAGGCACAGACCGTAAAGGTCAAGGGACAGGTTGTTGACGAAACAGGTGAACCTCTCGTTGGAGCCACCGTCAAGGTTAAGGATTCCAATGCGGGTACTATTACCGACTTCGACGGCAATTTCCAGCTGGATGTTAAGTCTAACGCCACTTTGGTGATTAGTTACTTAGGTTACAAAAACCGCGAGATTGCCGTGCGCGGACGTGCAGTGCTCGACCCTATCAAACTCGAATCTGACAACAACGTGCTTGAGCAGGTGGTTGTTGTGGGTTACGGTACACAGAAGAAGGCCGACCTCACGGGTTCTGTGTCTATCGTGAACGCAGAGGAAATGAAGAAGGTGTCCAACTCCAACATTTCCACAATGCTCGAGGGTAAGGTTGCCGGTGTGCAGATTACTTCTGACGGACAGCCGGGTGCCGACCCGTCCGTACGCATCCGTGGTATCGGTTCGTTCGGCAGCACCGCTCCTCTTTATGTTATCGATGGTGTGCCTATGGGTACAACAATCCGTGACTTCTCTCCTAACGACATCGAGACTATCCAGGTGCTGAAGGATGCCGCCGCAGGTGCCATCTACGGTTCGCGTGCCGCCAACGGTGTGATCATCATCACCACCAAGAACGGTAAGAAGGACCAGCCCCTGAAGGTTAACTACTCAGGATATTTCGGTGTTGACCAGATTCCAAGCGACGTGTATGACGTGATGGACGCTGACCAGTACAGCAACTATATCGGTCAGGCTTGCGCCAACTCAGGTACTACACTGCCCGGCGGATATAGCCTTGATGCTGCCACCGGCAAGTACAAGTTCCAGGACAACACCAATACCGACTGGTTCAAGGAGGTGTTCAAGACCGGTACACGCCAGAACCACAACGTGAACTTCAGCGGTGGTAGTGCAAGCAGCACTTACAATGTAGGTCTCGACTACTTCCAGCAGAAGGGTACACTCGAGGGTGCAGGTCCTAACTATGAGCGTTTCACCGCCCGTGTGAACAACACTATGGACACCAAGTTCGTGAAGTTCCGCACAAGTATAGTTTATTCTCACTCCGACCAGGACAACATGGGTCTGTCGAATGCCTCTGAGTATGTTCAGGGTCTTTATGGTGACGTCACCAACGTGCTCCGCGGTACATTGCTGATGCAGCCTACCATCAAGGCTTACGACCCATCCACTTGGGTATTGGACGACAAGGTAGGTCTTGCAGGCAACTATCGCTACGACGCTTACGGATATGGCGTTTACTATGATACAATCCACGGCGATATCTCGGCTTCCAACCCTCTGCTCGTCAACAATATGCTCGTGCGCAACACACGCGTTGACCGCTTCGTTGGAACTGCATCTGCTGACGTTGACCTCTTTAATATGGTCGGTCTGAAGAGCAAGAACCACTCTCTGCACTACAACATCAACCTCTCTTACAGTAAGACCCACGCCAAGGATTTCACTTGGATTGGAGCTTGGGCACAGAGCAACCGTGTATATCTCGACAAGAGCAACGAGAAGCTCACCAAGGGTTCACGTGACTACAGCGACGCCCTGATAGAGAACACTCTTACTTACGACGGCAAGATTGGTAAGCACAATATCAACCTCGTGGTTGGTCAGACCTACGAGGAGGAATATACCGATGAGCTTACAGGTTGGGCTGTAAACTTCCCTGAGCCTTACTTCCTGCAGTTGCAGAACGGTGCAAGCACCTATTCTTCTTCATACGAGTACAAGCACGCGCTGACTTCGTTCATCGGTCGTTTGAATTACAACTATGATGACAAGTACCTGCTCTCGGCAGTTGTACGTCGCGACGGTAGCTCACGCCTCTCCAAGAATATCCGTTGGGGTACATTCCCCTCAGTGTCAGTTGGTTGGCGTTTCGACCGTGAGCCGTTCTTCCCAATCAGCCACGACGTGGTTAACATGTTCAAGGTGCGCGGTAGCTACGGTGTGCTCGGTAATGAGAACATCGGTGAGTACATGTACCAGACTACCATGAACCGCAACAATATGACATATAGCTTCGGTAACTCGGCTGTCACAGGTTCTGCCGTTTCAACATTCGTTGACAACAACCTTGCCTGGGAGAAGAAGAAGACCACCAACGTAGGTATCGACCTCGCCATGTTCCACAACCGCTTGGAGTTCACTGTTGAGTGGTACAAGAACAAGTCTGAGGACCTTCTTTATGCCGTTCCTGTTCCTGCACAGGCAGGTGTAAGTAACACTACCGTTACCATGAACGCTGCCTCTATGGAGAACAGCGGTTTCGAGTTCTCGGCTACTTATCGCAACAACGACCACGCCCTGAAGTATCAGATTAGCGCAAACCTCAGCACACTGAAGAACAAGGTTACGTCACTTGGATTCGGAACAGATTCTTATATCTCAGGTGCATACATAACAGAGGTTGGTCAGGAAATCGGTAAGTTCTATGGATGGGTATATGAAGGTATCGCCCGCACACAGGCTGACCTTGACAACCGCGTGAACGATAATGGCGACCCAGTTGTTCAGCCCGGTGCAAACGTTGGTGACTGCCTTTACAAGGATATCAACAACGACGGTATTATTGATGCCAACGACCAGACTGTTCTCGGCAGCGGTCTGCCAAAGATTAACTTCGGTCTCAGCGGTCGTGTTGAGTATAAGAACTTCGACCTCAGCATCTCTACCTACGGTGCATTGAACTATCACGTTTCAGACGATATCTACAACAGCTTGAACTCTTGCTACGGATGGGCTAACCGCGACGTTGCCATGTCAGATGCCAACAGATGGTCGGAGGACGGAACAACATATCTCTCAAGCGTTCCCCGCACTTACGCAGCCAACAACGCTACCTTGGCATGGAACGACCTGTTCAGCGAGCGCAAGATTCAGAACGCAGCCTACTGGAAGATTGCCAACGTGGAGCTTGGCTACAACATCCCCGACAAGATCTTCGGTGGTGTGGTTAACGGTGTACGCGTATATGTGTCAGCACAGAACCTCTACACCTTCACAGGCTATAAGGGCTACAATGTTGACTATGCCGGCGGCACATTCACCCCGGGCTACAACTTCTGCTCGTTCCCAAGCGCACGCAGCTTCATGGCTGGTCTGCACTTCACATTCTAATTTCTCACATTATATATAATATAAGGAATCATAGATATGAAACTATATAAATTATCCTTCGCCCTGTTCCTGGGCGCTTGCACACTCACCTCATGTGGTGACAAGTTGGATTTGATAAACCCCAACCAGCAGACAACAGGAACCTTCGGCAACACAGCCGACGACTTGGAGGAAAGCGTTATCGCTGCCTACAACCACATCCGTATGGAGGGTACATACGCACGTGTAGGATATAACATCGACGTTTGCCGTGGCGATGAGGTGTGGAACTCCTCACAGGTATGGTATCTGCCTTTCGACGACCTCAACGAGCCTATCACCGACGAGATTGGCCAGTGGTCATGGCGTGACTGGTATTACACGATCAACGTATGTAACTTCATCACTTCAAAAGTTGGCGATGACAATAGCGTTCTCAGCGAGAAACTGAAGCGTATCAAGGGACAGGCCCAGTTTATCCGTGGCTTGGCTTATTACAACCTCGTGAACTACTATCAGACCCTTCCGCTTATCACAAGCTATGAGGACTACTCTTCTCTCGACGGACTCTATGGTGTCAACAACACCTACGACGAGGTGCTCGACCAGGTAGAGAAAGACTTCTCAGAAGCAATGACTCTCCTGCCTTCACGCGATGAGGGCGGCGAGTGGGCTAAGGGACGCGCCACTTGCGGTGCTGCTGCAGGTTACTATGCACGCACTCTCATGCAGCGTCACAAGTTCAGCGAGGCTCTCGCAGTGCTTGAAGACATTATCAACAAGAAGTATGGCACATACAAACTGATGGCTAACTATGGTGACAACTTCCGCGAGGGACCCGCATACGAGAACAACGATGAGAGCCTTTTCGAGGTTCAGTATCTCGACAACGGTTCTCAGGGTGTTGACGACGAGTGGACTCCAGTGAACACCTCACCTAACGCTACTCAGGGTCACGCTATTGAGTCAAACTTCTGCCCCGGCAACTATGGTGGCTGGGCTGACCTCTCAGCTTCTCCATGGCTCTACAACCTCTTCAAGGAAGAGCGCACCAAGGAAGGCAAACTCGACCCACGTCTCTATTGGACAATCGGTACATGGGAGGCAGACTGGGAAGGATTTGAGAACGGAAACGTTTGCTATACACAGGAAATGTCTCCTACAGAGCCTGTTGTAACAAATAACATCAATGGTGGTCTGCCAATTGCCAAGTGGACTAACATGCGTACAAATGTTGTAAGCACTGTCGTTACAGGTCTGCACTGCGGTATCAACCTCCGCCTGATGCGCTATTCAGATGTGCTGCTCCGTGCAGCCGAGTGCGAGAACGAGGTTCATGGTGTTACTGACAAAGCAATTGAATGGATAAATCAAGTGCGTCGTCGTGCAAATCTTAATGATCTCAAAAAGAGCGATTTTGCCGATGAACACGAATTGTTTGAGCAGATTGCCAACGTGGAGCGCCCGAAGGAGTTCGGTTGCGAGTACGGACGTGGCAACGACCTCATCCGCTGGGGATTCTTCTATTCAGCTGACCGTGTGGCCCAGCTCAAGGAGCACGGAACATTCCGCAAGACTAAGACTGACCCGAAGTCACCTGTAAGCTATTCAGAGGTTAACGGCGACGACGTGAAGTGCTCATACGACAACTGGCTCCCAGGTCATGAGTTCCTGCCCATTTATCAGGGTACTCTAAACGCTAACCCCAAACTTAAGGGTAACTCTGCCAATGACGGTACAGATAACTCTGCAGACTTCTTCGCAAGAGGCTGGAAGGTACGTCCTGTAGTTAATTTAAAATAACTTGTTGACTATTCAACTTAAAAACAAAGAATTATGAAATATCTAAATAAAATATCATCCATTATGTGCTCGGCAGCCCTTGGCTTGCTCGTGCTTACAGGATGTGAGGGTGCTGACCTCTATGGAGTAACCGCGCCCGACTGGATTTCAGAGAAGATTGATTCTATCGAGAACTCCAAGAAAGGTGGAGAAGAGGAAGTGCTCGAAGGTATGCAAGAGGATGTTTATACCGTCGGTGCAACGGATTTCTCTACCGGATGGTGGGCACAGTTCTCTAAGTACTATGTCATCCCCGAAGGAAAGAAGTTCCACCTTCAGTTCAACCTGAACATCAACCCGAGTGCCACCAACACTTATAAGAACTTCGCCATGATTCTGACAAATGATGTTGACCGTGGTGGCGAGGGATATCTCGAGTATGGTGCTATCCGCTACGACAACCAGCCCAGCGGTAACTCAGAGTGGGGTGACTATATCGACCGCAGCTGCGTGGAGAGTACCCTCACATTCTCTACTGACACAGACGAAGGTGTAGATAAGCTGGGCGGCAAGGTAACTCTGACTGTTGACCGTTCAGTCCCCGATGCATTCACCGTGACAATGACCAACGGCGTTGTGACAAAGACCTACAAGCAGAAGTCTGCACTTGCCAACCTCAATGCCGACCAGTCGAACACCAACATGCGTATCTTCCTCGTTCCCGAAGGTTCATACATCAACTTCCTGGCAGCCAACATTGAGCCGATAGGTGGATATACCTCTGCATTGGACAAGAACCCTGTTTCAATGGTGCTCAACAACATACCTGCAAAGGTTGATGCCGGCACTACACTTGAGGATGCCATGGCAGGAGTTTCTGCAACTGTGACATTCGAGGAAGGTGTGGTTAAAGAGATACCGGCAGCAGAGCTTTATTTCTCAGCTATCAACGACATGGATGTACCTGGCGAGAAGCAGCTCATCGTTATCTATAACAAGACATTCAAGGGTGAGAACTCTTCAGTGCCCGTAGTTGCAACAGCTACCTTCAAGGTTGTGCCTGCAATCGCTTCAATCGAAGTGACCGCCGCTCCTGTACAGACAGAATATGTAGTTTATACATCAGATAAGACCGCATCACTCGGATTCCCTGTTAACACTACAGGACTCCAGGTAACTGCAACATACGTCAACGGCGACCAGGCTGTTCTTGGCAGCAATGAGATTCAGATTGGAACAATCAAGGCTCAGACTGGCGACCAGAATGTATATATCTACTCAGAGAACGGTAAGCGCACGTCATTCTCTGTCAACGTGACAGAAGTGAGAACTGCTATCGACGTATGTCCCGACCCGACAATCGTCGGTGCAGAGGACAACACCTCCGGTTGGTGGAGCGCACATGCCCAGGACATCAACGTTCCTGCAGGTGAAACCCGTGCCTGGTACTTCAAGAACTATGGTTCAGGTGCCAACAACTGGAACAACTGGGTGGCAATACTCCGTGGTGCCGCACTCAATGAGTATGCAGTGGTACGTGCCGATAACTTTGGATGGGGAGCCGGCTATGACGGCAATCCCGACCTGATTACTTCGGGCGGACAGGCTGACTGGGCTGCATGGAATGCAGCCATCAACGGAGCACAGTGTGCATTGTACGTAGAGAACTATGGTAATGGCTTCGCCGACATCACTGCCGTGATGAAGGGTACGAACGGACAGTGTTACCTGCAGTACTACAAGAACATCATTGTAACAGCAGATGACCTCAACGTCTCATTCACAGTTGACTCATCTCACCTCGTATTCGAATAATATCTAACGAACCTAACTGTTTAAGGGTTTGCCCCTGCGGAATAAACGCCGCGGGGCAACCCTTCACAAAAAGGTCTCCGTATATAAATAAAATAAAAAGATAGTAATTATGAGAAATGTACTTTTAACTTTAGGGCTTGCATTAGTGGCAACAATGTTGCAGGCAGCCGATTTCAAATGGGCTATGATAACCCAAAAAGGCCAAACGTTATTTATGAATAATGTGGGATATATCCTCAATAGCGACGGAAGCAGTTCGTTCACCATCGTGATGAATGACAACAGCACTATTGATGATGTAACCAAGGTGACGTTCGCGAAGGTGGATCCTTCGGGTGTCAAGGCAATAGAATATGACTCCAAAGGTGTGTATGCCAAGGAAGTTGAAGGTTCATTGATAATTACCGGATGCAAAGCCGGAAACAAGGCTGAAGTGTTTTCCGCTGACGGTCAGGTGATGAGAAGCCAGGCTCTTTGTGGAGACAGTTGTGATATCGACGTGAGCACCCTTCCTAAGGGAGTCTATGTATTGCGTATAGGCAATACAAGCGTAAAGTTCTTAAAGAAATAATTTGATGTACTATAACACTATGATTATGACAAAGCGTATTTTATCTATATTGTCCTTAGCTTCATTGCTAACTGTTTCTGCTGAAGCACAGGTGGTTGCCAAGAAATCCGACGCAACCGGCAAGGTGCTTTCAGGCAATGTCTATTTCGGTCAGGACGGCAGCAATGACTCATGGTCTGTGGTTTCTTCTGCCAACAATTCATATAATGCCTCCAATGATATATCCAACTATCAAGGACTTTATGCGGCACCCCAAGGCTCTGCACTGTATGAGTGGGCATCATTCACACCGCCTACTTATGCTGACAACTATACTGCCATCAGTTCGTGGGCTTATCGCGCGAAATGGAATCTTGCAAATATCCACGACCCGTCGGTAATGCTTGCTGAGGATGGGTATTATTATATGTATTGCACCGATGCCGGTTATGGCAATCCGCATGAATCTGATATAAAGAATGGCAAGCACGGACATTTCCAGTGTCGCCGTTCCAAGGACCTTGTCAACTGGGAGTATATGGGCGGCACCATGTATGGAGTGCCCTCATGGGTTAAGCCAAAGCTCAACGAGATACGACTGGCTATGGGTCTTAAGGAGACAACTACTGACTTCAACAACGACCTGAATTTCGGGTATTGGGCACCGTGTGCACGTAAGGTGCGCGATGGACTCTATCGTATGTACTATTGTATCGTATGCCCGGGTTATCTCGATCCCGCAAAGACATCATGGGGTGAGCGTGCCTTTATCGGATTGATGGAAACCACCGACCCGTCAGACCTCACGAAATGGGAGGACAAGGGATATGTAGTGACTAACTATTCCGACAAGCCGCTTTCTTCCATCTATGTGTCGCCTACTGCATGGGAAAGCTGCTATTATAAGTATAACGCTATTGACCCTTCGTACATCATCACTCCCGAGGGCGAACATTGGCTCATCTATGGTTCTTGGCATAGTGGTTTTGCTGCCGTGCAGCTCGACCCCGCTACTGGTAAGACAATAGCAACTCAGGGAGATCCATGGGGAACAGCCAATGAGGCTGCATACGGCAAGCGTGTTTATACACGTAAAAAGTCAAGCCGTTGGCAAGGTTCAGAGGCTCCTGAGGTTATCTATCGCGATGGTTACTATTATCTTTTTATGGCGTATGATGCTCTTGATGTTCCTTATAACACCCGTGTCGTGCGTTCCAAAAATATTGACGGTCCATACTATACCCGTGCCGGAGCTAATGTAACTACTAATGGCGGTGATGCTTATCCTATTATCACTCATCCTTATAAGTTTGGCACAAATCATGGTTGGGTGGGTATCAGCCATTGTGCAGTCTTTGATGACGGCAACGACAACTGGTATTACGTGTCACAGCAGCGTTATCCTGCCGACTATCCCGGTATCAACGCCAGCAATGCCATAATGCTTGGTGGTGTGCGCTCGATACGTTGGACTGAGGATGGATGGCCTGTTGTTATGCCAGAGCGTTATAGCGGTGTGGCTCAGCCTGAGATTGAGGAGGAAGACCTCTATGGTGAGTGGGAAAATGTCACACTCTCTTATTCATACGGAAAAATGAAGGAATCAGAGTCGATGGTGCTTGGACGCGACCATACAGTCACTTCCGGATGGAGCAAGGGAAAGACTTGGAGTTTCGACCCCGCTAACAATGTGCTGACCATTGGCACATACAAACTATATCTGCAACGTGAGACTGATTGGGAAGCTTCTCCCCGCAAGACCACTATAGTATATGCCGGACTTAATGCCAGCTCCAGCTCATCCACATATTGGGGCAAAAAGGTCAAGGGGCTTGAAGTGGAAGAGGCTCCATCTGGCAAGCAGATTGTGGGAGAACAGGACTTCTCGTCTGCTTGGTGGACGACATTCTCTGATGACTATGTCATTCCTGCCAACAAGACTCTGACGCTTACGTTCGTAAATCACTCATCGAAGGCAGAGAACTGGAACAACTGGTCGATTGTACTCACATCCGATGCTGATCGTGGTGCTGCCAACTACGAGGAGTACTTTGTTTTACGTGCCGATAATTTCGCATGGTTTAAGGGTGACTTCAACAATAATACAGGAACCAATACTTCGGTGAAATATACCCTGAACAGCAATTACAGTTGGTTCACCTTCCCAGATGATATGGATGGTTCTACTGTAGTGATGACCGTGTCGCGTGAGGGTTCCACTATCAATGTGGATGCAGACATAACCTCCACAACAGGTTCAACATTCTATGAGTCGCTTTCGGTTAAGGAGTGTGGCGACGGCACTCAGCCCGTGCGTGCCTTCCTCGTATGCGACGGTTCATGGTATGAAATAGATACCGAAAAGACTTACGTCAAATAAAGATTATCAAGAAAAGATTGATAACAGTTATTTAATAAATTTATCCGTACTAATTACTATCAATAAACAGCGAAGAGGGCGACTGCGCAGGGATGCGCGGTCGCCCTCGATTTTATTATTCAGAGAATCATAGTGCCGTCATGCCACGGCGCAACTGATTCCCAATGCGGTACCTACGGCTGCGAGGATTGCCGATGCCAGGTTCCACATAAAACGTATTAGCCTCGTCTTGTTTTCTTTAGTCATATTTTTTTTAATGAAGAAACAACGTTCGGC
>JALFIX010000142.1 GCA_022775105.1 Prevotella sp.
ATGTCTCTCGTGTGGATATGAGGCAGATGCAAAGATTTTGGGGAAACAGCGATTTCGGGCAATAAAAATTTCGGGGAAACCACGATTTTAGTGCTAAAAAATTTTGGGGAAAGAAGAAATAGTTGTATATTTGCACCCGAAATCAACTTATTTGCATCTATGAAGAGAGTGTTTAGACGAAAGATTTACGGGAAGATGCTGACGTGGAAGTCGGAGTCTTCAGGACGTACTGCCTTGCTCATTGAGGGAGCAAGGCGTGTGGGCAAATCTACGATTGTGGAAGAGTTTGCAAAAAACGAGTATAAGTCTTATATCCTAATTGACTTCAACAGGGCATCGAAGGATGTTAAGTCAATATTTGATGACCTGATGGATATTGACAGATTGTTCATATTCCTGCAGGCAACATACCATGTAAACCTTCATAAGCGTAACTCAGTAATAATATTCGACGAGGTGCAAAATTGTCCGAAAGCCCGTCAGGCAATCAAATATCTTGTGGCAGACGGGCGTTATGACTATATAGAGACGGGGTCGCTCATCAGTATTCGCAAGAACACAGAAAGCATCACTATCCCGAGCGAAGAGGAACGGGTGCAGATGAATCCAATGGATTTCGAGGAATTCAGATGGGCAATGGGCGATGAAGTTTCCATTGACATTTTCAGGCAAATGCTGGCAAAGGGAATGGAGGTCGGACCTTCGCTTAGGAGTGCGATGCGTGACTTGCGGCTGTATATGCTTGTGGGAGGAATGCCACAGGCCGTGAATGAATTGCTTGACACTAACAACCTTCAGATGGTGGACAAGGTGAAGCGGAATATCATCAATCTATATAATGATGACCTGTTGAAGGTTGATTCTTCAGGTGTCGTGTCGAGAATGTTTCTTTCCATACCGTCGCAACTTAGCCGTAATGCCTCAAAGTATTCGTTCTCTTCTGCAGTGGGTAGTATGTCAGAAAACAAGATGGCAGAGGCAATGCAGTGCCTTGAGGAAAGCAAGGTGGCAAATGTGGCATACAATGTGAAAGACCCGTCGGTGGGCATGGGATTGACTAAGGATAATGGATGCTTCAAGATTTACACTGCAGATACAGGCTTGTTTGTTACACTTGCATTTTGGGATAAGGATTTTACAGAGAATATTATCTACCAGAAACTGTTGAGCGACAAGTTGTCGGCTAATCTTGGTTATGTATATGAGAATTTGGTGGCGCAGATGTTGGTGGCAAGTGGTAATAGCATTTATTATCACACGTGGGCTAAGGACGAGAAACATTCTTACGAGGTGGATTTCCTAATTTCCCGTGGCAGCAAGGTGTGTCCGATAGAGGTAAAGTCATCTGGCTACAAGACGCATGCCTCGCTTGATGCTTTCTGCAACAAATATTCAGACAGAATAGGAGAGCGTTATCTCATATATACCAAGGATTATGCCAAAGACGGAGCCACCACTCTGCTTCCTGTTTTTATGACTCCGTTGATATAGTGAAATCTTTAATTAATATTTATCAAAGTTAGTGGCTACCCAGATGTATAGCCTGGGAGGGTTGTTAGTAGATAGACTTGAGTTCAGCGAAGTCGTCGATGATATGGTCGGCCCCATGCTCCAGAAGAGTGGTGCGCGAGTGGTTGCCGTAGGTCACGCCACATGTGGTACAACCTGCATCGCGTCCCATCTGAATGTCAAACCAGGTGTCGCCTACGACAAGTGCATCCTTGGCGTCAAATCCCGTTTCATTTAATATTCTCTCCACCATGTCCGGTGCTGGTTTCTTGTTTGTCACGTCTTCCTCGCAGCAGTCGGTATCTATATATTGCGCAATGTCATGCACCTTGAGGAGCATGCGGAGTGAATCGCGTCCACGGCTTGTTGCTATGGCGGTTGAGACGCCCGATTCGTGTATTTGTCGCAGAGTCTCAGCCACGTGTGGGAACAGGGTGACGGTGCGCTCACTGATTGGCGTGAACAGTCGGCGGTAGGTGGCCACGGCAGTGTCGATGAGGCTCTTGTCGTCGGTATGCAGCAGTTGGGCGTACATGTGCGTGAGTGGCAGACCGATGAGTCGGCTGATATCCTTCTCTTCCATTGTGTCAAATCCCAACTCAATGAGCGACTGTTGGAATGTCTCTATGATACACTTGTTGGTGTCGGC
>JALFIX010000146.1 GCA_022775105.1 Prevotella sp.
GAGAGTGTCGCCGATAATCTCAGGAAGCCCAACACCGCCCTTGCGCAAGGAAATCATTCCGCTGAGATAGTCGTGTGTGGCTCCGGCAAAGATACATCCGAACACAATCCACAGATAAGCCGCAGGACCGAACTTGGCACCCATGATGGCACCGAAAATCGGACCGGTGCCGGCAATGTTCAGGAACTGGATCATGAATATCTTCCAGTTGGGGAGCACCATGAAGTCAACACCGTCAGCCTTGGCAACGGCAGGAGTCTCCCTGTCGTCAGGCCCGAACACCCGTTCGACAAACTTACCATACAGGAAATAGCCCAAAACGAGGGCTATAAGGCACAATACAAATGTTATCATTGTCGATATAAATCTATAAAGTTACTTATTTTTCGTGCAAAAGTAACAATTTAATTTGATATATGAAAAAAAAATCATAACTTTGCACGCAAATTTGGATAAAAAATGAAAATTTACTATATTTTTGTGCCTTTATTGGCAATCTTTTGTGTCTTTTCGGCAAGTGCTCAGGACATCAGCCACCCAAAACACGAGGTGAGGGCGGTGTGGCTGACTACCATTGGAGGACTCGACTGGCCACACACGTATGCACAGTCAACAGCATCGGCAAAAAAACAACAGTTGGAACTCATCGACATACTCGACCGTCTGCAACGCGCAAACATCAATACCGTGCTGCTGCAGACAAGGATAAGGGCCACCACTATATATCCGTCAGCCTTGGAGCCATGGGACGGTTGCATGTCGGGCATTCCCGGAAAGTCACCTGGTTATGATCCGCTCGCCTTCGCCATCGAGGAGTGTCACAAGCGAGGCATGGAACTCCACGCATGGGTGGTTGCCATACCCGTGGGCAAGTGGGGCAACATAGGATGCAAGCGCCTTCACTCTCGTCATCGCAATATAGTGAAACGCATCGGCAACGAGGGTTTTATGTATCCCGATAATCCCCAGACAGCCAAGTATATTGCTGACATCTGCGATGAAATCACAAGAAATTACGACATCGACGGCATACATCTTGACTATATCAGATATCCCGAACAGGACAAGCCGAAACCATCAGCCCTGCCTGCCTGCCGCCGAAACATCACGCGTATTGTCAGGGAAATCAACGCAAAGGTGAAAAGTCGCAAGCCATGGGTGAAAATCAGCTGCTCGCCACTCGGTAAATATTCTGACCTCAGCCGCTACCGCAGCTATGGATGGAATGCCTACAGCACAGTAGCGCAGGATGCACAGGCATGGATGCGCGACGGTCTTATGGACCAACTCTACCCCATGATCTATTATAAGGGAAACAACTTCTTCCCCTTTGCAGCCGACTGGCAGGAGCAAAACCACGGCAGGAGCATCAGTGCCGGACTTGGCATCTATTTCCTCTCGCCACGCGAGGGTGACTGGTCTATCGACATGGTGCGCCGCCAACTGTATTTCCTCCGCTCTGAGGGTATCGGGCATTGCTTCTTCAGGTGCAAGTTCCTGCTCGACAACGTGCAGGGGGTATATGATTTCGTGGCGAATGAACTTAACCGCTACCCTGCCCTCATCCCGCCGATGACTTGGGCGGACAACAAGCCCCCGATGGCGCCCTCTCAGCTTGTCTATGAACCCAAGACAAGACATTTGTCATGGCAACCATCATGCGACGACACATATTTATATAATATTTACAGGTCGGACACAACACCCGCTGACATCTGTTCGCCTGAAAACATTATATCAATGCGTTCATCCGACCAAGGGATAACACTTCCGCCCGAGCACCATCTGTTCGACATACACTATGCCGTGACTGCCATTGACAGATACGGCAACGAGAGTGAACCCTCAGTATTCACGATAAAAGGTTTATGGAAAAAATAATGGAAAAAATCATATTGGGTATCGACCCAGGTACCAACATCATGGGGTATGGACTGATAAAGGTGGCGGGCAACAAGGCTGAGATGCTCGCCATGGGTGTCATCGACCTGAGGAAGTTCCCCGACCCCTATCTCAAACTCGGACATATCTTCGAGCGCGTAACCGGTATCATCGACTCGTATCTTCCCGATGAAATGGCTATCGAGGCCCCCTTCTTCGGCAAGAACGTTCAGTCGATGCTTAAACTCGGACGCGCCCAGGGCACTGCCATCGCCGCAGCCATCCACCACGGCATTCCAATTCATGAATATGCCCCCCTGAAGATAAAAATGGCGATTACAGGACAGGGACAGGCATCCAAGGAACAAGTGGCGGGAATGCTTCAGCGTCTCTTGAAACTCGACCAAAGCGAGATGTGCAAGTTTATGGATGCCACCGACGCCCTCGGTGCCGCCTACTGCCATTTCCTACAGATGAGCCGTCCCGATACCGGGGCGAAGCACTACTCCAGCTGGAAAGACTTCGCGAATAAAAACAAGAATCGTATTGTTGAACCCACAGATTTACACAGAGAATAAATAATTTTGGATTTACACAGATTTTTAGCTGCGCACCCTGTGATAATGTGTGGATAAAAAATCTGTGATAATCCTATAAAAATTACATGTCTGTGATAATCTGTGGATAAATATAAAAATATGCAGAAGATAATAAAAATTGAAAATGGCGTGACCAGAATGCCGGAATGGCGTATGGCAGAGCCTGTGAACTTTGAACTCTGCGACGGCGAACACCTCGCCATTGTGGGAGCCAACGGCAGTGGCAAGTCGATGCTTGTGGATATCATAATTGGCAGGCATCCACTCATCATGACCGAACCGCAGTATGACTTCGCGCCAAGCACAAAACCCTTGGCTGCCGACAACATCAAGTATATCACTTTCCGCGATTCCTACGGAGACAGCGACGGAACTTATTTCCTGCAGCAACGTTGGAACCAGCAGGAGATTGACGAGGAGACACCCCGTGTGGGGACTGAACTGGAAAAGGCATACCTCATGGCTGGAGAAGACGCTCCCGAGCGTCGCCAACTGCAACGGCATTTGTATAAACTTTTCCATATCGAACACCTTATGGACAAGTACCTCATACTCATGTCAAGCGGCGAGCTGAGGAAATACCAACTCACCAAGGCATTGCTCACCGACCCTCGCGTGCTCATCATGGACAACCCCTTCATCGGACTCGATGCCGAGACTCGCGACCAGCTGAAGGTTCTCCTCGCGGCCCTTGCCCGGGAGCGTCATCTGCAAGTTGTGCTTGTGCTGTCAAAGACAGATGACATCCCCGACTTCATCACTCATGTCGTTGAAGTCAAGGATATGTGTGTCAAGGCAAAGATAACAAGGGAAGAATATATTGCCAACCGCCAACCTGACCCCTCAAGGGTGTTGTCAGAAGATTTGGAACAAGCCATCCTCGACTTGCCATACAAGGACAATGACTATCACACTCAGGAGGTTGTGGGCATGAACAAGGTGAGCATCGTATATGGTGAGCGCACCATCCTCAAGGAACTCGACTGGACAGTGAGCAACGGCGAGCGTTGGGCGCTCAGCGGACAAAACGGTTCGGGCAAGAGCACACTCCTCTCATTGGTTTGTGCCGACAATCCCCAAAGCTATGCCTGCGACATTGCTCTCTTCGGCAATCCCCGCGGCTCTGGCGAAAGTATCTGGGACATCAAGAAGCACATCGGATATGTTTCTCCCGAGATGCACCGCTCATATCACCGCGATATTCCTGCGATACGCATAGTGGCAAGCGGTCTGAAGGATACCGTGGGCCTGTATGTGCGTCCCGAGGAAAGCGAATACGACATCTGCCGCCTGTGGATGAAGGTCTTCGGACTCGAAGGCAAGGAGAACACCTCTTTCCTTAAGCTCTCAAGCGGTGAGCAACGCCTGGTTCTCGTGGCAAGGGCATTTGTCAAGGACCCCCAGCTGCTCATCCTCGACGAGCCTCTCCACGGACTCGACAACCGCAACCGCCGCTTGGTGAAGGATGTAATTGAGACCTTCTGTCGCCGTCGCAACAAGACTCTCATCATGGTGACCCACTACAAGGAAGAACTTCCCTCCTGCATCGACCACAGCATTGTGCTACTCACTCAACTTGGTGAGTAGCCATTTGCCGCCTGTGCGCTTGAATGTCAGCTCCATCTCAAAACCGTTGGAGATGCCACGGAAGACAAGAATCTTCTGGTTGCCGCCCTGCTTGGGTTCACCATATATGACGTTGTATAGGGTGCTCGACGGAAGTTCGGGGGCAAAGGCAGGCCATGTCTCGGGAGTCAGCACTCCCTCCATGGTGCTGAAATCGTCGTCGGGGTCGGGACCTGAGAACTGCACTATGTCACTCACGCTGTTGCACTGGAATGTGGAGTCAGTGGCAAAGCGGTGGTAGAAACTCAGGAATGAGGCGTTGACACTGTGGGCAAGCGGCTTGTTGACAATCGAGTCGAGCATCCACAGGCCGTTGTTGCGGTTGAAGACAAACTGCCTTACGTAATGCTTGGAGAGGAATATCTTCTCCACCCTTGCAGTGTTTACTGCGGTGTCCTTCACCGCCCTCATGTCGCGCTCATTATTTAGAATCAATGTGTAGAATCCCTGGTGCATGAAGAAATGCTCGGTCTTCCATTGGTTCTTGGCAATGTCAGTCATCTTGCCATTTGTCATTACCGGCAAAGGCCAAGTGGTTCTCTTCAACTGCAGCTTGCGGTTGGCTGCATAGTTGAAGAAAAAGTCGTCGAAGAGCTCGTCTGCCGCCTTGGGCATCGGAGTCTCGGAGATAAGCATCTCCATAGTGTCACAAGCGGCAGTATCCTTAATACTGTCTGAGTCGGCAGGCACATTTTCTGCTGAGCCTGTCTTGTTCCCCTGGCAGGAGAACACAATCGCCAGAAAGGCGAAAAATGATGGTAAAATCTTCTTCATTTTGACCTTGGAATGTAATCCGCTCTCAAATTTTCGGCAAAATTACAATTATTTTTTAATATCTTGCACTTTTTTCCCTAAAATTTATTACCTTTGCACCAAATTTATTATAATAAGTCAAGATGATACTGGAAAAAATAGACAAACTTCTCGAAGAAGTGAAAAATATCAGCGCATCCAACGCTGATGAAATCGAAGCGCTGAGATTGAAGTATCTCAGCAAGAAAGGTGCCATAACCGCACTTATGGCTGACTTCCGAAATGTGCCTGCCGAACAGAAAAAGGCTGTCGGAATCAAAATCAACGAACTGAAACAAACTGCCCAGGAACGCATCAATGCCCTGAAGGAGCAGTTGGAGACTTCGGACAACGAGGCTGAGATGATTGACCTGACGCGCACTCCCTACCCCGTGCGTCTCGGCACTCGCCACCCGCTGTCCATCGTCACCAACGAGATTATCGACATCTTCTCGCGCATGGGTTTCGTGCTTGCCGACGGGCCAGAGGTGGAGGACGACCTGCATGTGTTCACCAAGATGAACTTTGCAGCCGACCATCCCGCCCGCGACATGCAGGACACATTCTTTGTTGACCAGAGCGAGACGGGCGATGTGACCAAGAACATACTGCTGCGCTCGCACACCAGTTCGGTGCAGGCCCGCGTGATGGAGACAACACAGCCTCCCATCCGCATCATCTGTCCGGGACGTGTGTATCGCAACGAGGCTATCACAGCCCGCGCCCACTGTTTCTTCCATCAGGTGGAAGGTCTGTATATCGACAAGAACGTGTCGTTCACCGACCTCAAGCAGGTTCTCCTGTCGTTTGCCCGCGAGATGTTCGGTGCCGACACCAAGATCCGCCTTCGCCCGAGTTACTTCCCGTTCACCGAGCCAAGTGCCGAGATGGACATCTCATGCCACATCTGCGGCGGCAAGGGTTGCGGATTCTGCAAGCACACTGGATGGGTGGAAATCCTCGGTTGCGGAATGGTCGATCCAAATGTGCTCGAGCAGTGCGGCATCGACAGCAAGGTGTATAGCGGATATGCCTTCGGTATGGGCGTTGAGCGTATCACCAACCTGAAGTACCGCGTGAGCGACCTGCGCATGTTCTCGGAGAACGACACAAGGTTCCTGCGCGAGTTTGAATCAGCCGATTAAAATAATCTGCCGACTAAAAAACAATTTTTATAATATTATAATTATGTACTTTATCTTATTCATCACCGTTATTCTGACGGCTGTTGTACTGGTAGTGGCGGCTTACGCAATAGCTAAGCTCATTGGCCCTCGCTCGTACAATCCGGTGAAGGGTGAACCGTTTGAGTGTGGTATCCCTACACGTGGTAGCTCATGGCTTCCCACGCATATCGGATACTATCTCTTCGCCATCCTCTTCCTGATGTTCGACGTCGAGACCATGTTCCTCTATCCATGGGCAGTGGTCGTCAAGCAGTTTGGAACCATGGCTATATTTAGCATCGGTTTCTTCATGCTTGTATTGGTATTTGGCCTTGCTTACGCATGGCGGAAAGGAGCGTTGGAATGGAAGTAAGGAAACCTGTAATCAAGAGCATTCCCTACGACGAGTTCAAGGACAATGCAAGTTTAGAGAAAATTATCGACGAGCTCCACGAGGGTGGATGCAACGTAGTGGTAGGTTCACTCGACCAGGCTATCAACTGGGGACGCAGCAACTCGCTGTGGTCGCTTACCTTCGGTACCAGTTGCTGTGGTATTGAATTCATGTCAGTGGGTTGCGCCCGCTATGACTTCTCCCGCTTCGGATTCGAGGTGACCCGCAACTCACCCCGCCAGGCCGACCTTATCATGGTGGCCGGAACAATCACCCACAAGATGGCTCCCGCGTTCAAGCGTCTTTACGACGAGATGGCCGAGCCGAAGTATGTGGTTGCCGTTGGCGGATGCACCATCTCGGGCGGTCCGTTCAAGTCAAGTTACAACGTTGTTAAGGGCATCGAGGAGATTGTGCCCGTGGATGTTTATATCCCCGGCTGTCCTCCCCGTCCCGAGGCTATCCTCTATGGCATGATGCAGCTTCAGCGCAAGGTGAAGATCGAGAAATTCTTCGGCGGCGCCAACCACAAGCAGAATGCCGAGGAGCGCGAGTTGGGTCTATCCAACGAGGCTATCGCTTCGGGATGGAAAAAGCCGTTGGTTGTTACCGATGTGCCTGAGGACGTTGTGAAAAACATTAAAAAGGAACAGGAGGAAGGCAAATGAAACTCGAGAATTTAGTATTTGACTTTGACAGGTTTGCCGCCGAAATGGCAAACCTCAAGGAGAAGAAGCATTTCGACTACCTCGTGACCATCGTCGGAGAGGACTTCGGCGGCGATGAGGGATTGGGATGTATCTATATCCTTGAGAACACCGACACCCACGAGCGCACCAGCGTGAAGATGCTTGCAAAGCAGGTGGGCGAAGCTGACTTTGTCATCCCCACAGTGAGCAACATCTGGAAGGTGGCCGACCTTCTGGAGCGCGAGGTGTTCGACTTCTACGGCATCAAGTTCCTTGGTCATCCCGACATGCGCCGTCTCTATCTGCGCAACGATTTCAAGGGACACCCCTTCCGCAAGGACTGGCAGTTTGACGACTCCTACTCGCTCGAAGACGACGTGGAGCCGGATTACACCTTATTATATAATTTAAATGAGGACGGAAAGCTCGTGTGCGAGCAGCGCAAGCTCTTCACCGATGATGAATATGTGATCAACATCGGTCCGCAGCATCCCTCAACCCACGGTGTGCTCCGCCTTCAGACCGTTGTTGACGGCGAGACCGTGAAGCGCATCTATCCCCACTTGGGATATATCCACCGCGGCATCGAGAAGATGTGCGAGAGCTACACCTATCCGCAGACCCTCGCCCTCACCGACCGTCTCAACTATCTCTCGGCAATGATGCACCGCCATGCCCTTGTGGGTGTTGTCGAGGAGGCATTGGGCGTTGAGCTCACCGACCGCATCAAGTATGTGCGCACGATTATGGACGAGCTGCAGCGTCTCGACTCCCACTTGCTCTACTGTGGATGTTGTGCGCAGGACCTCGGTGCCCTGACCGCGTTCCTCTACTGTATGCGCGACCGCGAGCATGTGCTCAACGTGATGGAGGAAACCACCGGCGGACGTCTCATCCAGAACTACTATAGAATAGGTGGCCTTCAGGATGATATCGACCCCAACTTCATCCAAAACTGCAAGAAGCTCTGCAAGTATCTGCGCCCGATGATCAAGGAGTATATGGATGTGTTCGGCGACAACGTCATCACCCACAACCGCTTTGAGAAGGTGGGCGTGATGGGACTTGAGGACTGTATCAACTATGCCGTCACCGGTCCTGCCGG
>JALFIX010000157.1 GCA_022775105.1 Prevotella sp.
GCTCAAAGCAAACTTTCAATCTTTTCAAATTGACGGTTCGTATCTTTATACCCGAATTACACTATATATAATAATGTAACTCGCTTCTTGTACTACTTCTCTGTTTATGTAAGTCTTTCAAAGAACTCTTTCTTTATTTGCTCTCAGAGAACCGTTGTTCTCAAAAGCGGGTGCAAAGGTACGGACTATTTTTCAAACCACCAAATGTTTCGACGAAAAAGTTTCAGAATTTAACAGTATTTTAGAATTAAGACGTGTAAATACGACACCAAATAAGAATATACCTTATTAATATTATATAAGGAAAAGAATATAAGCAGGAATTGAGATAAAGAGAAAGAAATGCCTTAGAATAATAACTGATAACAGGAATCATATCATAGAACAGGAAGATTATAACGTATTTTAGCAGAAATAAATCAAGTTAACGCACACAATTGATAAAAATCCATTGTTCGGCTTGCATAATTAAGATTTATTCACTACCTTTGCACCCAGTTAAACAACAATGACATATCGAGATATAGAGAAATGAAAGCATTTGAATTCAGACCAAAGCTCCTCGACACACTGAGGAACTACAATCGCAAGAGTTTTATGACCGACCTTATGGCCGGAGTAATCGTTGGCATCGTAGCCCTTCCATTGGCTATTGCCTTCGGAATTGCCTCAGGAGTTACGCCTGAGAAGGGAATAATCACCGCCATAGTAGCTGGACTTATCATCTCGGTGCTTGGCGGCAGCAAGGTTCAGATAGGCGGTCCCACGGGTGCGTTTATAATAATAATATATGGTATAATCCAGCAATACGGTTTTGAAGGACTTGCCATAGCGACATTTATGGCGGGCATATTCCTTGTGCTATTTGGCCTTCTTCATCTCGGTACAATCATCAAGTATATCCCCTATCCTATCGTAGTTGGATTCACGAGCGGAATAGCGGTTACGATTTTCACCACTCAGATAAAGGATTTGTTTGGCTTGCAGCTCACATCCGTACCATCCGACTTCATTGAAAAATGGATAGTATATATCCAGAACATGAACACCACCGACCTGTGGACAGCCATAGTCGGTATTGCAAGTGTTATAGTAATAGCCATCACACCGCGATTCAGCAAGAAGATACCAGGCTCACTTGTAGCCATTATCCTGATGACCGTAGTGGCATTATTATTAAAGAACTTCGCAGGAGTGGGCAGCATCGAGACAATTGGTGACAGATTCTCCATCTCAAGTGAGCTTCCCGACGCCCATGTGCCGGAGATGACATGGGAGACAATCAAGCAACTTGTATCTCCAGCTATTACCATAGCCATATTGGGAGCCATCGAGAGCCTTTTGTCTGCCACAGTAGCCGATGGTGTTATAGGCGACCACCACGACTCCAACACGGAGTTGATAGCTCAGGGAGTAGCCAACCTTGCCTCTCCCCTCTTCGGCGGCATTCCAGCCACAGGTGCCATTGCCCGTACAATGACGAATATTAACAACGGAGGTCGCACTCCTATAGCCGGTATTATCCATGCGGGAGTACTTCTTCTGATATTCCTGTTCCTCATGCCACTTGCCCAATATATCCCGATGGCATGTCTTGCCGGAGTATTGGTAGTGGTAAGTTATGGTATGAGCGGTTGGCGTTCGTTCCTTGCCTTGATGAAGAATCCCAAGAGTGATGTCACCGTATTGATTATCACATTCCTTTTGACAATAATCTTCGACCTTACAGTAGCAATAGAGGTAGGTTTGATTATAGCCTGTCTTCTGTTCATGCGCCGTATGTCAGAGACCACCGATGTCAAGGTTATCAGTGACGAGATAGACCCCAACCTCGAAAGCGAGTTGAGTTCAGGCAACCTTGAGCATCTTACAATTCCTCAGGGAGTTGAGGTATATGAGATTAACGGTCCGTATTTCTTTGGAGCGGGAAACAGGTTTGAGGAGATAATGGCATCCTTTGGCGACCGTCCAAAGGTGAGAATTATTAGAATGAGAAAAGTGCCGTTTGTTGACTCAACAGGTATTCACAACCTCACCAACCTCTGCATAATGAGCAAGAATGAAGGAATACGAGTTGTTCTTTCAGGAGTGAATGAAAAAGTGAATGCACAGCTGAAGAAGGCTGAGTTTTATAAATTGATAGGCGAGGAGAATATCTGTAGCCATATCAACATTGCCCTGGAGAGAGCAAAGGAAATTATTGCGGAATAATAAAAAAAACCTTCGTTCATCCTTCTATTGGAGTCTTGTCCATGATTGAAGGATGAACGAGGGATTAACCTTAGAATTAAATTACTTAACGATAACAGTCTTGCCGTTTATGATATAAAGCCCGGAATTGTTAGTGTTCTTAACTGGGATTCCGTTGATGTTATATGCTTTTCCGTCATTATTGTTATCAGCGTTGATACCGGAGATTGCAGTTGCGAGACCTTCGGTTGTATATGTTGCGCTCAAGTCTGCAGAGTGGTCGTTTCCGTCGGGAGTAACTACGCCTACGAGAGAAAGAACCACCTCTGAATTGGCATCACGTGAGAATTCAGGAACGGGGATAGTGAGGATTGTTGCATAATTGTCTTCAGGGTCAACTTCAGATGCAATGTCCTTTGCCTCAACATCCACATATCCTTCCTTGCCTTCATAAACATAGCTGAATCTTGCGGCATTGAATGAGAGCTTGCCGTCACCTTCTTCCCTGATCCAAAGCTCTATGCTCTTCTTGTTGTCGATAGAGCCCTTGGCAGGACTGAATTCAGATGTAAGAGTATATTCAACAGCCTTATACTTATATGTGAAACCATAGCTGCCTAATGTACCTGTGCCATCAGAATATGTGAAATTACCCTGAGCATCTTTCACGTTTGTAATCTGCAGTGAGATTTCCTCATACAGGTTCTGGATACCCATAGTTTCCTTATTGCGGAGCTTGCCACGAAGGTCAACAGAAAGTTTGTTTCCACTTACGATAACAGGGAGCACCTCACGATAGTAGTCGTTTTCAGACTCTATATTACCCATGCTCAGAACAGCCACAGGCTTAGACTCAGTGCTGAGGTCTCCGCTGAAAGTAAGAGTAACAACGCCATTCTCGAATGTCTCAGGCATCCATGAGAGGAATGTGTCGAGACCATTACCTGGAGTGTTAACCGATGATTCGAGGCTTACCGGGAGAGCTGCTGCAATATACTTAACCACGACATCACCATGCGAACTTGAGCCATCCTTAGCAGCCACGTCCTTGAGAGTCACTGTGATTTCGTCACCTTCCTTCATTCCAAGTCCATAGAAGTCGAGCAGTGCTGCCCTGATGTCCAGACTAACACTCTTTCCACTGGTATTAGCCACAACAGCCTCACTCTCTGCACCCCATGATACGGTGCATCCCTTATGGGAAATATTTTTTGAGAATGTCAAGCTGACGTAAGCGGAAGCAGCCGACAATGGTTTTCCGCCCTCAGCAGAAGGAGTTGGAGTGACAGAAATCAATTTAATTTCAGAAGGATTACCGTATGAAGTGATTGTTATAGTTCCATTATCTGCCTGAATGTCGAAATCCTTCATGAAGTAAATCGCAGTACCTTTAGCAGTACCCTTGGCAATAGGCAGTTTAAAGGTATAAGGAGAGTAATTACCCTCAAAATCCATCTTTAACTGTTGGGTATAGTCTGCATCAGTAAAGGCGTCGAGTCTTGTTACTGAACATGAAATCTCAATAACAAAGTTATCAATAGTCACGTCCTCCGGGATGATGAACTTGCCATACCACTCAGCCATTTTGAAGTTGTATTCTGTACCAGCCTCCATCACGCATGGGTCATCCTTGGTACCCGAACCTTGTGCCCAAGTGGTAACACTTGAGGCGAGCACTGCCAAAAGCATCAGTGCGCGAAATAAAATGTTTTTCATACGTAAATTTTTAATATTAATAATGTTATTGTTTAAAAAAAGAATGGGACTACACTCGATATGCAATCCCATTCTCGATATTATTTCATAGGATAATCAAATATTGACTAAACATCCGATTATTACTTAAGAATCACCTTCTTGCCGTTGATGACATAAACCTTGTTTGTTGCAAGAGCCTTCAAGGCAGCAGCATCAGCACCTGCCTTTACGAGAGTGCCGTTCACGTCATATACGTCAACAGACGACTGGTTTGCCAAAAGCGCTGAAATAGTATCCGTAGTTGCAATAACATAAACAAAAACCAGTTCTCCATTGCTTGAGTCACCCGATGTGCCATAAGTTACAGCACCGGCAGGAATTGTCAGAGTGTAAGTTCCTTCTGCTGTGATTGCTCCATCGGCCAATTTAATCTGGAGTTGGTTATAATCACCCTCCCAATAAATACCTAACTCAGCCTTGTAAGAATTACCCTTATCATCTACGAGTGTACAGTTACCAGAAGCACCAACTTCTGTCTGATCGTTGAAAGTAAGAATCAACAATGCAGGAATCTCAGTTACATTACCGGCAGCAGGAGTGATTGTAACATTCTCGCTGCTCTTGTCGGCGATAGTATATTTAAATGTAACCTCAGAACTCAGGTTGGCAGGATCGTTATCGTATGTAACGGCACCGGCAGGGATTGTCAGAATGTATGTACCAGGTTCGGTGATTTCAGCGTTGAGCGAGCATTCAAGCTGGTTCATATCAGTACCCCAATTAACATTAGTGATTGTTGCAAGCTTGTTGCCTTCGCCATCGCTGATGTAAGGATATACATCTTTAGTCCAATCGCAAACGCTATAATCCATGAATGTGAACTCAAAGTCCTTCAGACTACCAACTTCACCTTCCTGAGGATTTGCAGAAACGTGCATAGCCTGTGAAGGTGTATCACCATTGTCAACAGTGATGTTGAAGATAGCCTCCTGATTGTTATTAGCTCCACCTTGAACACTGGTACCAAGGTTGAATACGCCCTCAGGAACTACTACAGTATAGGTGCCATTCTCAGTAATTTCGTTATTGAAGCTAACAATAGCCTCCCCACCCCATTCTGCAGTTTCATCAGGATAAGCAACGACTATATCAGTAGAAGTGGCAACAACATTGCGAGCCTTGTCAAGAATAGTAATATTTGCCAACCAAGAAGGAGCAATACCCTTGTCATATCCGAACTTGATAGTAGAAATTTTCTCTACAGTTGCGTCGGGAGTCGGGTCAATCATAGTTACCTCAGGCAAGTTGAACTTGGCGTCAACATACACTGAGATGTATGAGCCATCGCCCTCGCCGTTGTTGCCCTGAACCACATTTCCGTTCTTGTCCTTAGCCAAGATGCTTACTGTAAAATTAGTGTAGGTTGTCAGAACACTGTTTGGGATTGTGATGACTGCCATAGTCTCGTCTTCGAGCATAGTAACTGCGCAGTCCTGTGTTTCACCCATGCCAAGAACTACAAATGCCTTCTCAATCTCAACTGCATCAGAGAACTTAAAGTAGATACCGTTGCACTTTGAGTTCTTCAGGTTGAAGTTGGCCTCATTCTGATTATAAAGAAGAATCTCAGGGTATGTAATAGTAACAGGGCTGTACTCATAAGTAGCAGTAGCTCCTGAAACATAAACAGTCTCCTCGAAGATAGGAACGCCATAATGCGAATCATCCTCAGAAGCCCATCCAGTAAAAGTCACAGGATATGTCACTCCGTTATTCAGTGCATAATCAAGAGGTATTTCATAAGTGAACTTGCCGTCCTCACCCTTTGGTTGACCATACCAAGTCTTAATGAAATTGTCACCCAGTTCACCAAACTGGCACTTCAAATAGCCAACATTAGCATCAGTAATCTCAGCCTTCAGCTGATAGTTAGCAATAAGTTTTTCGATTGGATTGCCTGCCAAGAGGTCAACGCTTTCAGTTCCATTGGTCATAACCAAGCTTGACACCTTGTCAGAGTTTGCCTGTGCGTAGGCCTTACCACCTACCAAGGCGAAAATCATCAGAGTGAGTGCAAACAGCAGAACTCTTCTGTTTTGAGTAAATTTTTCTCTCATAGTCTTAAATTTTAAATTAATTATTTATATTATAAAAAAGTTGTTATTCAGTTACAACGGGGCAAAGTTACACAAAATA
>JALFIX010000162.1 GCA_022775105.1 Prevotella sp.
GAATCGTTAAATTCAAAGATGAAGGGATTCCGTTCTGAACTGAGAGGGGTACGAGATATGCCTTTCTTTATGTATCGTTGCGCCATGATATTTGGATAGTCATGGTGCTAAGTCATCCACGGAGAATATCTACTGAGCCATTTTTATTAGATTCTGTTGACAAGGTTGAGGTGGATGTTAATTGTTCAGGCATGTTTGATATAACGATGAAATGCACTCCACGTGAACCGCTAAATTTTAGTGAGGTAAAAATGGTGCAGGACATCACGGATGGCTATAGTAGTTTGGATATACTACCGAGGGGAAAGTGTGTGTTATATATTGAATTCTAAAATATGATTAGTATGAGATTATCAAAGAATTTCACTTACGAAGAGCTTACGCACTCAAATGTGGCGAAGCGGAGGGGGATTAACAACAGACCCCGGACTAAGGAGGAGGAGAAGAGGGTGATAGAGAACCTGAAGGCGCTGTGCATGGAGGTGCTGCAGCCGCTGAGGGACTTTCTCGGCAAGCCGGTGGTGATTTCTTCAGGATATCGGTGTGCGGAACTCAACAAGGCTGTGGGTGGGGTTAAGAACTCGCAGCACATGAAGGGGGAGGCGGCGGATATTCATGTTGAAAATACTGAACACCTGCTGAAGATTATGCACTTTATCATGGATGAGCTGGACTTCGACCAGCTGATTTGGGAGAGGAACAGGGCGGGAACGCAATGGGTGCATGTGAGTTATAAGAGGGTGGGGGCGAATCGAAGGCAGGGGCCCCCCTGCCCCCCGGTGGGGGGTGGGGCTGCGCGATGAGATTTTACTGTATTTTTTTTACTTAATAATTTATTATGCTATGAAAAAGATTAATTTTTGTTTGAATGACTGCAAGAACGTGCAGTTGGAGGGCGTTGCCCATGTGAGTGTTGACAAGTTGGTGATGTTCTGTCCGGACAATCCGGTGCCGGGAGTGGTCAGTCCGTTTGTGAGCAACGGCAAGGGACAGCTGTTGAGGGACGGAACGTTTGACTTCAGTCCGCTGCCGCCTCAGAAGAGACGCAGGGGAACACTGCTGAAGAAGGTGGCTCACGGCCGACTGTCGGCTACTAAGGACGGTGCCTATCTGCTGACACTGAAGGTGTTCAAGCATGAGGCTCTGGATGCCGCCAAGGTGATGGCAAAGGAGGCGATGGAGGCCATAGAGGAGGGTTTCAGAATTGTGAATAACTAATTTTTTACCATGAATAACACACAAAATTTGAAGAAAGAGCAGGACGGGGGAGCAAAGAGAATCCCCCGTCAGGCCCGAGCCTTGGGGGTGAGGGAATCGCTCGAACATGTGGGCGAGAAGAATGAGATGCCGGGATTGTTCACGCTGACTTCAACAGTCGGGGCGTTGGCTACCAACGTGAGGGTGATGATTCACAAGCGTGCGCAACCGCTGAGCCAGATAGTGCTCATCATCGGTGATGCCGGCTCGAAGAAGAGCACAATGGACGAGGTTTACAATGAATGGGCATACGAGCTTATCCTGGAGAAATGGAAGATAGTGCAGGAGGAAAAGGCTTGGAGGATTGAGGCGAAGCGCGACCGCAACGCCAAGAAGCAAAAGGACAAGCCCACGTTTCCGATGCGCATTCAGACGCTCAACGTGACTCCGGCGATGCTCGCCGAAAGGCTCGAGGAAGCGCAGGGAAAGCACTCGCTGTCGTTCACTCCAGAGATTGACACCGTGCTGACCAAGTGGGGAAGAAACGGTGTGAACGAGTTCTCGACAATGCTCAGACTCAGCTATGACGGAAGTTCATACGAGAGAGAAGCAAAGAGTCTCGACGCCGCCAACGTGCATATCCGCAGCCTGCTATGGAACTGCATTCTCTGCGGTCAGCCGAAGTCGCTATATAAACTGATGACGGACATGACCAACGGATTGCTGTCGAGAGCTGCCATAGCGAAGATGCACGACAACACGTATGACATGTTTGACATGGACTCGCCTTTTACGGAGCAGGAGAAGGATAAAATTCACCAGGTGGCTCATCTGCTCGGACTCATGCAGGGCACCATCAACCTGCCACGGCTTGAAGCCCGCTCGATAAAATGGGCAAACAACATCTGCACGTTGGCTGCCAAGGACGGAAATGACGTGCTGGCGCGCTGCCGAATGAGAGACCATGTGACG
Source organism: Prevotella sp. (assembly GCA_022775105.1). Taxonomy (GTDB): domain Bacteria; phylum Bacteroidota; class Bacteroidia; order Bacteroidales; family Bacteroidaceae; genus Prevotella. Next base: position 2,170 of record JALFIX010000162.1, read on the forward strand.
GCATACCGCATGACCGTGTGCCTGATGCTGTGCAAGGTGGCGGAGAGGCTCATCAAGGAGCATGGGTATGAGGGGGCGGAGAAGGCTTTGCTGGATGACCCGAACCTGACTGCAAATGCCATCGCCAAGGAGGAAACGAAGGCCATGATGGACACATACGACATCATCGCCAACTATATCCTGGACATGGACATGCTCTTCTTCGGCGAAAAACTGAAGTCGGACTACGATAACAAGGATTGCCGAGTGATGTATGAGGGAAGGACTTACCGCACCGCCAACGACACGATATACGAGTGTCTGCCCGGCACTTTCTCGCGCGAGCAGCTTGTGCAGCAGTGCAAGATGAACAATGGCGAAGAGCCTACGGAGACTAAGGTTCAGAGCATGCTCAGAAACTGGAAGCGTCAGGGACTTATCAGAAAGTCGGAAAACTCTTTTATTAAAAAATAAGGCAAAAGGCAAAAGGCAAAAGGCAAATCTTTTAAATGAAGAGTGAAGAATGAAGAATGAAGAAACAACGTTCGGCGACCGAAGGGAAAGCCAATGGCTGCGCGATATCAGGGCTACGCCTATAGAGGGGGTGGCCGAGGAGTTGGGGATTAAGGTAGTGCGCCATATGGCGCTCTGCCCTTTCCACGGGGACAGACATCCGAGCTTGTATTTTGATGTGAAGAGAAACAGGTTCAAGTGCTTTGCCTGCGGGGCAAGCGGGGATGTGATTGGCTTGGTCATGAAATATAATAATGTGGGGTTTAAGGAGGCGGTGGGGAGGATAGGAGACACGGACCCCCAAGCTACGGCCCCCCTGCCCCCCGGTGGGGGGTTGAGCCATGCGGTTGGGAAATCCGGGGATTTGGAAATCCCCCCTCCGGGGGGTGGGGGGGCTGTCGATTTGGAATACCTCTCCACTCTCGTGGCTCATCCTGTCATTAATGCCGAGGCGGCGCATTTCCTTTATGAGGAGAGGAGGATTGACCCAAGGGTCGTCAGATGGTGCGGACTGACAAGTATTTCTGAGCCTATGCCTTGCTGGAGATGGGGAAAGGCGTTCTATGACGCACCGTCGTTGCTGATTCCTTACTATGATGTAAATCATAACCTCCTCAGTGTGCAAGGGAGGAGACTGGGGGAAGCCCCCCTGCCACCCGGTGGGGGGTGCTGCAATGCGGCGGGGAAATCCGGGGATTTGGAAATCCCCCCTCCGGGGGGTGGGGGGGCTTCTCCCCGCTTCCGCTTCCCCCGCGGTTCGCACGTGGGGATGTATAACAAACCGGTGGTTAAGAGATTGAAGCCGGGGGATGAGCTTTGGATTACCGAAGGTCCGTCGGACTGCTGGGCTATGCTGTCGGCTGGACATAAGGCGGTGGCTATTCCTTCCGCCACATCGCTCACAAGGGCAGACATCGCTTTGCTGAGGGACGGACTGCCCGAAGGTGTGTCGCTCCACATGTATCCTGATAACGACGAGCCGGGGATGAAGCTCTTCGAGGATTTGAAAAGGTGGTTCCCCAGGTTGCAGGGACATGTGCTGCCCGAGGGATTCAAGGACTTCGGACAGTGGTATGCGGACAAACGATAAAAACATACCCAACAAAAAAAACTCCCGAACGGCTGATGATTCCGTCCGGGAGTTTTTTTGCTTTATTTCCTGCGGCAAGGCCGCTGGATTACATCGTTAACCTGAACACCTTGGTCTCGCCGGAGCGATAGGTCAGGCGGATGTTGTAGATGTCAGCCGAATGATATTCAGACTTGTCGAGAGCGGGCAGGGCAGTGGGGTTGGCGGTCTTTCTGACTACGCGACCCGCATTGTCGATTACCTCAAGGAGAGTAACGTCGGAGAGGTCGCTCTCGATGCGGTTGATGACCGTGATGTCGCTCATCTGCAACTCGTAAGGCTCATCGATTGAGCCAAGACGGGCATCCGTGCTGAATGTCAGCATCTGGCTGAGCTGAGTGGTGGCCGAAGGAGTCTCAACCACGAAGGTGAGCATCGACTTGCCGTTGCCGCCGATGGTGATGAAGTGCTTGTCGCCGATGACAGGTGCGGATGAGCGTCCGCAGAGACGTCCGTCGGCATATACGCTGACTGTAGCGTTGTCAACGGCGAAGTCGCCGTTCTTCACCACTGCAATCATGGTCATGTTGCTCTCGCAGTCGAGCTGGAGTGTCTCGTCGGCGATGGCGGCAGACCTTGCCGATGTTGAGACGTTGACCTTCGGGAAGGTGAACGACTTGGTGGCGTCGGCGTTGGAGTAATACTGGTAGCCCATGCCGGGAGTCATCATGCCGAGCGAGCCAATCCACTGGTTGTCGGTGTAGATGGCGAAGCCCGACTGTCCCTTGATCATGTCGCCCTCCTGCGGGTCAGCCCCTGCCAAGGCATTGTTGAGAGAGTTGGCTATGCTTACAGGATAACCTAACCATGTCCAGCCATTGGCGAGGGTGATGACTGAGTTCTCGTCCTCGGCGGGAGTGCCGAGATAAGCCTCGCTGAATGCAGACAGGGTCTTCAGCTTGAACATGCCGTTGAGTGAAAGGCTCTTCAGCGAACCGCTCCACAATCCGTCCTCGCAATAAGCAGAGCTCTTCTCGTCCTTGATGACCGCGATGGCTTTGTCGGAGTGGGCAAAGACAGACATAATCTCCATGCTCTCGGGCTTGGCGAAGAGCGAGAACCACTTCCATCCCTCATAATCGCAAGAGATGGCCTGCTCAATCTTGTTCTCGGGAGTGAACGTCACGGGAGTCTCGAACGAGCCTATCCATGTGTCAGCCACGTAGGTGAGGGCTCTCGTGTCGGATGCGCCCACAAGCGGATATACAGTGCCAGTGGATGCGTCGTACATCTTGTATTCGAGCGTGTTGTCCTGTACGTTCTGGTTGCCGTAAATGTCCATCATCACAATGTAGGAATCATACTTGGACAGATACTTGGGATGGGCCACTCCCACGCACTTGCCTGCGCGGAAGGCTGCCAGCATGTCGTCGGTGTCGGAACTGATGACTCCGTTCACCTTCAGCTGTCCAATCAGGTTCATGTTGGTCTCGTCGGGAGTGGCTGTCCAGTCGGGTGCCTGTCCCTTGACATAGAGCGAGACGTGGAGCGGCTGTGAGATGCCCTGTGAGCCGGTGAGCATCACTGTGGCCTCGTATTTGCCGATGGCCATGCCAGCCTGAGGAGTGAATTTGAGCGTCATGTTCTTGAGTGCGGGCAGTGAACCGCTCTCGGATGACACGTCGAGCCATGAAGGCACTCCGCTGAGCACCCAGTTCTCGGTGATGATGCCTGTGTTGCTGATTTCGGCAGTGAATGAGTTGGCATCGCCGTAAGGCTGCACCTCGTCAATCGTCTCCTCGTTCCATTTCAGGTTCGACTGCTTCACGAGCACGCTCCAGGTCACGGGCGAGTTGCTGTTGCCGTTGAGGTCCTGGATGTTGCGTGCGGTGAATGTCACGGTGCGTCCCTCCACGGCAGCCGGCTGCTCCTCGATTTGGAATGTGATCTGGTTCTCATTAGCCACGAAGCTGTAGTTGATGTTCTCTAAGGTCTCAGCCTCATTGAGTGCGGGAACGTTGTCGGCTGTTGCCGCCAATGTTTCGGAGCCGGTTGGTGTGAGGACTTTATTATCGATAGTGTTGGTGTAGGATGGAACGGTGACAGCCTGGTTGTACTCGTTGATGGTGATGGTCTCGAAGGGCAGGTGAAGGGCGAGCATGTCCTCACCGCCGTTGGCACGGCGGTACATCCAGTCGTTGATGACCGTAGCCGAGCGTTGTCCCTTCCATATTCTCACCTCGTCGATGCAACCCTGCATGCGGCTTGTGGTCTCGCCGTCCTCATAGCTTGCGAGGTAGAGTGATTCGCCTCTCGGCGCATAAACCTCCTGGGCGGGCACCTGGGTGCGCAGCTTGCCATCGACGTAGATCTTTGCGTATCCGTTGGAGCTGTGGTTGACAGCCACGGCGATGTGGTGCCACTGGTTGTCGTTGACAGCCTCGTCGGTCACCTGTGCGCTCTTGCCGTTGTAGTCGAACTGCAGGCGGCGGTCGTTGTCAATGCGGAGGGCGAGCTTCGAGGGCTTGTTGGCGATGACATATACATCGCCGTCGGCCTGTTGCTGGTCGGCGTTCATCCAGGTCTCCATCACGAAGTCGTCGTTGTCGTTGAAGCCGAGGGCAGAGACGTCGAGCTTGCCGCCGCTTGTGAGGGCATAGTTGGTGAAGTTCTTCCACCATGCTGACTCGCTGTCGAGCATGATGTGGCGGTTGCGCACGATGTCGGCAGCCACTGAGCCGTGACCCTCGTCAAATCGCCAGTAGCCGGCAAGTCCGTCGGTGCAGTTGTTCTTCACCTGGTGCATTGAGCCTTGCAGCTCGTCGAGCGGGAGGGCCTTGTTCCACAGGGTCATCTCCTGCATTGCTCCCGTCAGGGCGTTGCCTCCGATGGCGAGCTTGCCGTTGCCGTTATAGGCACCAATGTAGCTGTAGAAGAGGTCGGTGGTCTGCGTGTCCTCTGCATAGCGTGCATCGAGACGTGCGTCGTCGCGGTCTTGGTCGAGCGAGAGCATCAGATAGAACCACTTGTCCTTGGGCAGGGCAGCATCTGAAGTAACAGTCTTTCCGTTGATATCGACTGCGAGTTTGCCTTCGTTGATGCTTACGGTCATGCCGTTGTCCTTGGTGCCGTGCTTCAGGAGTGTTCCGTCGGCTGAGTATTTCAGCCACATGCCCATGGCAAAGGAGCGGCTGTCGAGATTGATGTCTGCCTCGGTGCTTGCCTGTACCTTGTCGTTGATCTGCAGACCTACGCTGTGAGCCACCTCGCCTTCGTTTTTCACGCCCACAACCTTGAAGTTGCTGAGCTTCGCGAGAAGGTCGTTGCGGATAGGCTCGTTGAAGGTGATGCTGATGTCGTCACCGGGATAGAGCACGCCCGACTGAGGCGTTGGCGTAGAGAGCAGCTGAGGCAGGGAGAGGTCGCGGATGATTTCCACTTCTTCACTGGCTCGGGTCACTTCGCCGCTGCCCTTGATACATACAGCCACGGCACGGAAGACGTATGTCTGGTCGGTGAACATGCTGTTGTCGGTCATATCGAGAGCGAAGGTCAGCTTGTCAGTGCCTGTGAGGGCTTTCAGTTCCTTGAGGTTCTTGTCGCTTGCCAGACGATTCTCATCCTTGGTGTATTCCTGCAAGGTGCGGAAGTCACTGTCGTGAATGCCCTTATACTGCAGGCGTATGTCGCGGAACGAGGTCATGCTGTAGTCATATCCCGACATTGAGAGAACCACGTCGTTCTTGGTAGAGGTATTGACAACGGTCTTGTTGGTCGCAAGTATGACGTTAGAGCAAGCAGGTTGGAAATGAACATTTACAGTACCTGTAGAGTAGATTCCGGGGAAGACTCCCGTATCGTCGGGCTGGCTGGTGGAATACATCGTGATTTCGATGTTCTCATAGTCGAGCACGTCGAGGTCGGACTGTCTCAATGAGAATGTCTTGATGGTCTCTCCGTAGGGTATCAGCAATACGGGATTGCTGCCGAGGTTCTGACCATCTACATATACCTGTGCACCGTCGCTGTTGCTGTTGGCCTCCACGCGGAGTCCGAAGTAGCAGTCTTCCTGAGTGTCGGAGTTGTTGCGCAGAGCCACGCGGAACTTGGCATCTTCGCCTCCTGGAACACCCGTTACTATGGCATCCACGATTTCAATCTCCGGCTTTTCTATCTGCTGCGTCTTGTGAGAGATGATGGTTCCGGGCTCATAGTACTTGGTGACTACCTCGTCTTCGTAAGGCGCACAGGTGGCACCGGCACGGGTGACGAAGATAGGACCGAAGCCGTCGGGAGCCTTGAACACGTCAACAGACAGATAGTCGTCGTCGCCATCCTCCTGCAGCGTGAAGCTCGTGGATGTAGTGGATGTGGTGCTTGACTCAGAGGTATTGGTCATTGTATGCTGGGTATTTGAGTGGATAGTGACACCGAGACCCACACCGCAGACGGAAAAGCCTGTCTCATTGCTCAGAATCACGTTCACCTCGTTGGTGTTCTCCTTCACGGTTGTTTTCGTGCGGAGGGTTTCTATCGTAGAGCTCACCACGGCACCAGCGTCGAACGAGTAGTTCTTGTCGAGGTATTTGCCACGGTCGTTCATGGCCTTCACCTTCTGCTCCTCGTTGAATCTCAGCTGGTCCTGCCAGAGGCGTATCTGCTCGTTATAGTGCTTCACCATATCCTGCACACCCGTCTTCGTCGAATCCTTAGACGTGTTCGTGGCGCTGAAGTCGGCAGGCAGAATCATGGTGTAGGAAGGACCTGTATATCTGCCGTTCTTAATAACGAATTTCTTGGCTTCGCCACCCCAAACTTCCTTGTCGTCGTTGTCTGATCCGAAACGCTCGTCATCCTCCGAGAGGGTGGTGACGTAGATGGGCTTATCGTCCGTAGGAGCAGCGACGCTGCTGGGGTCTGCAACCGGGGTAAGGAGTTGGTTGCGCAGTGACTCGAAGTTGGGTATCAGCACGTTTTCAACGTAGTTCTGCGTATAGCTGAAGTCGGTTTTGAACTGCTCGCCCATCGACACTCCGTCTGTCATGACAAGACTGTAAGTTCCGTCTGTCTCGTTCTTCTTGATACTTACATTGTGGCAAGTACCGAAGACGAGGTTGTTGGACGTACCGATGAATACGTCGCCGCCACTACCCACGAAGTCAGTGCCGTCGCTGGTAGATATTTCCTTGGTCAGCGTGGTGACCGTGGTGTTCTGGTCAACTGAGTTCCAGGTGTGGGTATAGTCTGCACCTACTGAAAGGGTGTTCTTGGCATCCAGTTCGCTGAGCGCGATGAAGCCGAAGCCGCCACCTGTCTGCATGCTACAGCCCATATAGATATCCGACTGCACGCCGGCATTCTCAACGGTGGTCTTGTTGTAGGTGCTTACAGACGTAACCTCTGTACCTGTGCTGTAGGTGGTCTTGGAGAGCGAGCCTGGAGGGTCACGCAGTACCATCGTCACCTTGTCAGGTCCTTCGGTCACGAAGTTCGTACCTGTAGAGAGGGTTCCGAGCACTACCGCCTTGAAGGTTCCGTTGCCGTCCCATTCCATCGCCTCGTCGTTCACCTCATAGCTGATGTTCAGCGTGCGGGTGTAAGGAGATTGGATATTCGGCAGACCGCAGATGAAGGTGTAGTCGGCTTTACCTTCTTCGTCGAGATTGAATTCCTCGTTGGATATCTCGCCTACCGCTCCGTCAGCCTCAGCCACGATGGTAGTAGAGGCGAACTGGTTCTTCACTGTCACCCTTGAGTTGGGTATAGGCACCTTAACGGTTACAGGGCTTCCCTCCACGTCCTTATTGGTATAGCTCTCGTAGGCATAGAGATGATAGGTGTATCTTCCGAGCATCTGATAGACAGGTGCGCCGAAGGGATAGTTTATCGTCTTGTCTTCGTTGTTGATGGTGTAGAGAGCCACCTTTTCGCTTTTGTCGTTGATATCCTTTACCGTAATGCTGTCCATACCAAACGAGCCGTTCTCATTCTCCGTCACTTCCAGGTGCGAGGGTGAGCGGTAGATAATCCTTGCGGCAGCCACATAGTCGAAGGTGCGCTTGCCGTTCTCGTCCTCGATGGAGTCGGTATATACAATGTCTGGGGTGGTAGCGTCGAGCACAGGCTTGTTGGTGAATTGTATCTCCTGCTGCGTAGGTACGCTAATCTCCGTTGTCTCGTAGTATAGCGGTGGCAAATAAGCTGCAAACTCACCTGTGGTGGAGTCCGTCTCGATGGTCAGCACGTTGGTCTTAGCCTCGACGTATGCCTTGCCTCCCAGGATGTTGGTGCTGAAGTTGCGCTTCTCGTCACTAATCACATAGTTTACAGCAGTGCCATCGACCTCTTTCTTGGCATTGAGGTATTTGCCGGCTTCGTTGCCGGGGAATTTGAGCTTGATGGTTGCCCTGCCTATATTGGCTGTTCCCTGCTGGAGACCGAGCGGCTTGTTTTCTTCCACGCTACCACCTGCCACGCGTCCAGCCACCATCACCTTGGTGTCGTCCCAGAAGGTCAGTCCTGTGACGGGTGCTTCAAATGTCTCTCTCAGTCCGAGTGACTTGGGGTCGGCGGGATAGCGTCCGTTGTTGGTGAAGGTATGTCCGTTCTTCTTAATCTGGATAAAATGGTCACCGATAGGCACGTCAACGGAGTAATGTCCTTCCTCGTCAGTCATGATTGGCTCGCCATCCTTGGATGCCACAAGACCGTCGATATACACGTATGCCTCATGCACGGGGATTGTGGTGTTTTCATAGAACACATTGCCCTCCACGGGGAACGAGCTTACATCGGTGAAATCGACACTGTTGTGGGTCAGTGAGCTGTTGCTGATGAAACGTGTCATATACTTGGCATTGAACTCGTGGACGCCCAGGATGGGTCGCACGATATAGCTTGTGCCCTCGCCAGAGAACGGTATGCCGCGTATCTCATAACTTCCCTCGCTGTTAGTCTCGCCATACAATGCAAGCTGCTCACTTGTGGGCACCATGGTCACCGAACGCGCTCCCGACATCACGGCGGCGTGGTTGCCATTGGCGATGCCGTTCTTCTTGCTTACGTCATAGGCGTAGGGCATATTGTTGATACCCTCGTCGAGAGGCCAGTAGCAGAGCAGTCCCTGCTCGGAGCCTGAGAGGATGCGCTTGTGGTAGTGGTTGATTTCATTCCTGTTGAGCACACGTGTCCACACGCGGACATCATCCACGTAACCGTTGAAATTATCGCCTTCCACGGTGTTGCCGCCTACCATGAGACTTGCCTCCTCTGCGTTCCAGTCGATGTTTGTGGCGGCAATAGAGACGCTATCCACTCCCTCTTCGCCTACCACGCTGATGACATAGTTGTTGTTGCCGTCGGAGGCAAACGAGAGGTTGCTGTACTTTTCGATAGGAACTTTAAGTCCTGTCTCTGTCGTTTCTTCAGTACCTGGCAATTTTACCTTTACGGCAAATGTCGTGTCGTTGCCCTCAATCTTGGAGAGATAGAGCGACATCTGGTCCTTCACGCTCAATATACAGTTGTTGGGATTCAACGATGACTTGCTGGCTGCCATCACCCACATCTGGACGGTGTAGGGATTGTTGTTGAGATTGTTTGACTTGACCTTGTCGGAAGGTGTCCACAACAGGCTGCCGCCTTTTGCACTGGTGCTGAGCGAGTAGTACTGTTCCTGGTTGTTGTCGTCGTTGATAACCTTCTCAAGACAAACTTTCACGCCTGGTACTGCCGTACCAGTGCCGTAGGTGACACGGCCAGTGACGATGCCTCGCGCAACGCTGAAACCGTCGGTGTCGATGGACGAGCCGATACCCCATTCGCCCAATTCGGGGTTTTTCTCCCTTTCATCTTGTGGAATCTCCACATATGGGGTCACGCGATACATATAATACTGCCCTGGCTGGGCGTTGTTGTCCTCAAAGATATAGGTGGAGGAAGTGCCGTTGACTTCATACACGTCAACGTATGATGCCGTGGGGTCGTTGAGAGGTCGGCGGCTCACCACGTAGCGTGTCTCCGACGAGCCTATCTGGTTGACTTTCCATGTCACCTTGACAGTGTTGGCATAGGTGCCTCGTGTGGCGTTCACCTCCGTCACCTTGGTCATCTGTTGCAACGTGATTGATTTTTCGGCTATCCAGTCGGTATTCCAGAATTTCAACTTGACGCGATATTGGTAGGTATGGAATGCCATCAAGTTGTTCCTGTCGGTATATGATGTCGATTCACCTTCATACAGGACATCCCATACACCCGAATCTTTATTGAAACGTTGCAGGGTATAGGTCAGGTTGTATGCATCTGTTTCCGGTTCCCAGTTCAATGATATTCCACCGTTGTTGGTGGTTTCGGCATTGAATGTAATCTCGAAATTCTTCTCGTCTCCCACTGAAGAACTAAGTTTCGTGGTAAGTGCAGAATTGAAATCCGGTTCTGTCGGAGCTGTATATGTGTCTGGGACAAACATCACGGCATAATCATAATTGAAGCCTACGGGCGCGGAGTCTTCATATTGGTTGATGTTGCAAGCCAAAGTGGCGATTTTCTTCCAACTACCGCCATTCGTTGACTTGAAGACGTAATTTTTTCCCTGGTTGTCGCGATTACTGGAGTTATTCGTCCACTGTAGTGAAGTCTTCTCTGTATATTTGTTATAGGAAGCCTTTAGGTCACTTGGATTTTGGAAACCATTGTGGGTCCATGTCTTCAATTCTCCATCCCGGAGCTGACGCACATTTTTTCCTGCCACATTGACAGTCCTCTCATAGTATCTGTGATAGTATAATACGATACTTTCGTTTTCCTTTTTTGCAATGGCCATGTTATGGGTCATCTTTCCATTGGTGTTGTAACCATTGCCAAGGTTATTGAGATAGTAAATGTCACGACTTTGGGTATTTTTATTATCTGTAAAGAGGATAGCAGTTGCTGGCCATCCGCTCTCAACAACCAGATTGCTTGTGGTGGCTTGTACGTTAGTCTTGCTTGTACGTTTAAAAGTTACATCAGGAGTCTTCATTAATGCAGTATAAGCAGAGCAGTTTACTTCTCTTATTTTGTCAATATCGTAGTCACCATTGCTTTCGTTGTCATCAATATCCCAGCGTCCTTTCATTCGTATATAGAAATGTTTGTTCATAACAGAACCGGGACCGCTTCCTAATTCGGCGCTGGGATAGAAACGTCTTTTGCGGTAGTACCTGTCTTTATAATTACATCCGCTGAGCTGTTCGGTAGTTCCGTATTTGGTGTTGTATTTCTGCTCGTTGCTAACGCAGCGGCCGTATGACAGAATCTTGTATTCCGCACCATTCCATCCTATGTAGAACTCTGATTTAGCCAGGATATCATTGATACCATTGAAATCATCGCTGATGTACTCAAAGTCAATGTATGGCTCAGCTGGTGTGGGGGTGTGGTAAATCTTGAAATAGTCCCCCGCGTTGTCTGTGTCAGCCAACGCCGTGACGGCATTGGAGAGCTGGAGCACAATCATAAGCAATAGCCCTTTCAGCATAATGAAAGAGCATCGTCGTTGTGACGACAAGTTTGATAATTTTGTTTTCATAATTATTGTTTTTTTTATTTATATTCAAATGGTTTATTCTCCCCAAAGGTCGCTTTCCTCATTACAGTCAGAATATCCATTTGGCATAGACTGATTGATGTCAGAGCCTGCGAGAAGAGTGGGGGCGGTGTGCATGAGATACACCGTTATCTCGGGTTTGACGTAAGTTCTCTTTTTCATCTGCTCAGGTATTTCTTGTTGTTCTGGATATATATGCCATCGTTTGACGATGAGCCTAATTGTCTGCCGCCCAATGAATAACGCTTGCCATTAAGTGGCTTGTTGTCCATATACACCCCGTCGATGCCAGTCTGTTCCGCCATAAACGAATCGTCGAGGGCAAGGCTGATGGTGAGTGCTGCGGCCCGTTGCTGCGACTGTGAGGGATTGAGATATGCCTGGAAGGGCAGCAGGTTGGCATTATCGCCATATACGAAGGCAGTGAGTCCGTTGGCTCCAGCCTTGTTCTTCAATACGTACATCGGCTGGCTGAGAAGAGGCAGGTAGGTGCCGGTGAAGGGATAGGAGGTCAGCGCATCCTCCGTGTCAGGGTCAACACGCAACGCTGTTGGCGTGGCGGGAATGACATCAGAGGTGCTGACAAATTTGATGTCCTTGTCCTGAAGGCTGATGCTCTGCTTGGTTGATACTTCATTGCCCGACTGGGTGTAGAACCGCTCGCCGGGGAGGGAAATAATATATGGTTGGTTGGCTGATAAGGTTTTATCTTTATAGATTATTTCAGTTGTCACATTATCGTCATTTGCTCTGGTTATGGTTGCCAACCAATATCCGAGGGTTTCGGTAGCTATATATCGTGTGCCGATATTGGTAGTATATCTATAAGGGCTGAGCACCTCGCCGTCGGCCTCGAGCTGCGCATCGAAAGGCAGGACTATGGTGTTCCATCCCGACTTGCCGTCAGCCCACGACCATGAGGCTCTGGTGAACTCAGCCTTATGACCGTTGAGCTGGATATCCTTGGGGCAGAAGAAGGGGCAGTAGTTAGTGGAGGTGCCTCCCTGAAGGATAATGTCGGTGAGAGCCTTGTCTCCGGCTATGGCATTTCGGGTTATACCCTCGGGAGCCTTGGTCACGGATTCATTGAAGAAGAAGAGGCAGTTGGGATTGCAATTGGTGAAGGCTGAGGCGATGCCTATGGGGGCCTCGTCTATGTTGACATAGCAGAGGTTGGCATTGCCTGCTGCGAGTGAACTGATGTCGGTGGTCTCCCAGTTGCCGAAGAAATGCAGGCGGCTTGCGGATGCCAAGGCTGTAGTGGCTTCCTCACTATTGATGTCGCTTGCACTGAATGTCTTGTTGGCTTCACCGTCGAGGCCTGTTGTCCAGCACAAGAGTTTCGGCTCAACGGGAACGGTGAACCAAAACGGGTCGCCGTCGTTGGGGTGTCCCACGACGTCGTTGGTGAAGAACTCGCACGTCTGAGGCACATCCACGATGGTGGGGTTGGCGAAGTCGTCGCCGTAGAGCACCTTGAAGTGGAATTTCTCACCCTCTGTGCCGGGAATGGTCAGCGTACACTTGTATTTGTTATTGGCGATGCTTCTGCCGATGCACCGCAGTTTGCCGTCCTCGGTGTACACCGCCACCTCGTAGTTGGTAAGTTTCTCACCGTTGCGTCCCCATCGGGCGCAGGTGATGTAGGTCATGTTGTTAGGGAAATCATTCGTGAGCACGAATTTCTGGAAATACGTAGGACGGTCGTACAGTTCGTCGTACATCCCGTTCGCGTCAGGCTCAGTGTCATACGCCCACAGACTGCATGTGGCAAAAGCCATGCATACAAGAGTCAGTAACAATTTTAGTCTCATAAATACGTTATTTTAATTATTAATGTTTGCAAATCGCTCTGCAAAGATAGATAAAAAGTACGTATTTGACTGTATTTTTATATGTTGGAATTGTGCTGATTTGTGCAACTTGTTGTTGCAATAAAAATATACATCTTGTAAATCAGAGACTTACGCGTGTGATGTTACAACTTTGTTTTCTTGAATTCAGAGGGCGTAATGCCAAATTCCTCGATGAAACGTCGGTGGAAGTTGGCACGTTCCATGCCGCAGTCGTTGGCAATAGCCTCTATCGAATACTGCGGATAGCGCTTCATAAGCTCAATGGCGTGGTTGAGGCGGAGGCGGTTGACGTAGGTGGGGAAGGAGCAGTTGGCATACGCCTTGATGACGGATGAACACTGTGTTTTGTTGATGTTGAGCATTTGGCACAAGGTATCTCGTGTGAAGTCGGCTTGGAGGAAGAGCTGCTTTTCGCGTATGGCATTGTCGATGCGCTCAAACAGCTCGCGGTCGGCAGCATCGTCCTTGTTGTCTGTCCTGCTATGGTTGGCTATCTGTATCAGCTGCAGTTTCTCCTCGATGTTGCGCACTACTGCCTTGTTTTTCTTTTGAATGATGCGGTTGTATCTTATGATGGCTGCAATGGCTGCGAGGGCGAGGACGATGATGATGGCAGCCATGACAAGGAACATCCTGTTGCGCTTTATCACGGCATCCTTCTCGACGAGCTGGATGTCCTTGTCGCGCGATTCGTATATCTCCGACAGTTCCATTGCCGTCTGCTTCTGGTTGCGCAGGTAGAGGCTGTCCTTGAGGCTGAGGATTCGGTTGTAGTAGCTGTTGGCACGATTGTGATATCCAAGTTGCTGCGATGCTGCCAGTCCGTTGCTGAGCACTTCGTCGATGAAGAGTGTGTTGACGGTGTCCTTGTCTTTATATGAGGCGTCCTCCTTTTGTGCTCTCTCCAATGCCTCCTTGTATCTGCCTGAAAGCACCTGGTAAATGGCGGGTGTGTTTTGTCCCAAGTCGCTCTTGACGTATTCCGTTGCCATCATACGGCGATAACCGTCTTCCGCCTTATCCTTGTTGCCGGTATTGTATAATACACAGCAGGCGACGGACAGATATTGGGCAGTGAACTTGTCGTGCAGACCGTCGGCGAGGTCGGGGAATGTGGCGAGGCGTTTGAGTGTCGCCTTGCAATCAGCCGTCTTGGCGAGTGCCTCGCGGTGGCGTCCCTCGTCATTGAGGTATTGTATCTCTTTAAGCTGCACGGCAAACATGTCGGAGACATATACCCAATGCGGTTGCTCGTCTGTCAGCTGTTTATATAGCTTGATTGAGCGGTCGAAGTAGCGGTAGGCCTCCCCGTGGTCGCCAAGCTCGTATTTGGTGAAGGCTATGAACTGGTAGAAATAGGCGATAGCCTCCTTGTCGCCCACGGCGTATGCGAGTGCAGAACCCTCGGTGGCCATTGAGCAGGCTTGGGAGAAGCGGCTGAGGGCATAGTTGAGGGCGGTGAGCATTCGGGTGATGGTGATTTTGGGCAGTGTGTCGTTCTTGATGGTGGGGTCGTTGTATGCCTTCATGGCATATTCCAGGCCCTTGTCGAGATCGTAATAGCCGTCAACGTAGGTCATAGCCCTGAGCAGGTTGACCTTCACGGTTCTCATCTTGTGTGACATTTCAGCCTTGTCGAGCAGGTCGAGAGCCTCGTCGGGCTTGGTGCGGCATATCTTGTTGATGTAGGCTGCCATTTGGTTTTCTTCCTTTATCCTGTCGGATTTGGTGACGTCATTATTGTCTTTTACTTCGGTGTTGCCGCACGATATAACGAGGAATATGGCAATGAAGACTTCCATACACCTTATTATATATGTGTGTATCCTTCCAAGAGTTATTTTATACATAGTGGCTTTATGTTTTTTTTTACTATAATTTGCAAAGTTACGAATTATTACCCAATTGCCCAACAAAGTTTTTATATTTTATGGATATTATCGACATTTTAACATTTGATGTTTGGGATGATGGAATAAATGTTGTATCTTTGCACCCGTAATTAATAAAAAACGTAATAACAATGAGAAAGATATTTGTATTGTTGGCAATGGCTATGATGGCTGTTGCGGTGTCGGCTCAGGGAGTATATACCAAGAGCGTGAGCAAGAAGGAGTTGAAAACCGCTGCCAAGTGGGTGAAGAAAGGCGAATGGCGAAACGGATTCGTTGCCGCCAGTCCGCATGAGTCGGCGAATCTGGCTGAGTTCTGCAGTCAATATCAAAAGAACAAGGCGCAGTGGGATGCCATGTTCGAGTGGCTCGCCAAGACTGACTTGCTTGCCATTCCCAAGGGCAAACACCCAATAGAGGGGACGGGGCTTGTGGCGAGTGTGGAAGACAGCGAGAACCAGGAACTAAGCAAGAGGCAGAGCGAGAGCCACTACAAGCATATCGACTTCCAGTATGTGGTGAAAGGCACCGAGCGGTTTGGCATCATTGAGCATGAGACAAGCAAGGAGAACTGCAAGTACAAGCCCGACGTGATGCACTACGACTACGACCTGTCGCTCGCCCGCTTCTATGACTCAACCCCCGACCGTTTCTTCCTCTTCTTCCCTGATGACTGGCACATAGCCAAGGTGAAGACCGACAAGGAAGATCAGGCCATCCGCGTAGTAGTGTTCAAACTTGACTATGTGGAGTAGGCTGCCCATGCCTCCGCTTCCACGCGGTTGACATATTCCTCCGCATTTCAAAATCCGATGCGGAACAATTATTTACCCACGCAGAAATGCGAGAAGATGTTGTTGAGAACCTCAGTGGGGGTGATAGCGCCACCGGTAATCTCGGCAAGGGCTTCGAGACACTGGCGGAGATCTTCGCTCAGCAGGTCGTTGGGGATTGACATCTGCATACCTTCGATAACCCTGTCGATACTCTCTCGGGCATGCAATAGGGAGTCGTAGTGGCGCGCGGAGGTGATGATGGCATTATTCTCGCCAATCTCGGGGATTTCGGCCTTTTCGTATATCGACTCTTTCAGGGTGTCTATTCCGTTGCCTTCAAGTGCACTGATGGACAGGGTGGAGTAGGGCAGGGACAGGTTGGGGGCCTGCTGTTTGTCAGTTTTGTTGATTACAATAATAAGTTGCTTGCCTTCGCATCTTCGGGTGATGTCCTCCACTTCGTCGTCTGACGGTATGGAATCTATGACCCATAGGACGATGGCAGCCTTGGACAGTGCGGAATACGAACGCTCTATGCCTATGCGCTCTATGATATCATCGGTGGCGCGAAGTCCGGCTGTATCCACGAAACGGAATGTAATGCCGTGGATGTCGATAGTGTCCTCGATGATGTCTCTTGTTGTGCCGTGGATGTCGCTTACGATGGCCTTGTCCTCGCCGATTAGACGGTTGAGAAGCGTGCTCTTTCCAACGTTTGTCTTGCCTATGATTGCCACGGGTATGCCTTGCTTTATAGCTTGTCCTGTGCGGAATGAGGAGGCAAGTGACGAGATGCGCTCTTGTATGGCGGTTGCCAATTTGAGGAGTTCCGTGCGGTCGGCAAACTCAAGTTCCTCGTGATCGCTGAAGTCGAGCTCAAGCTCCATGAGGGAGGTCATCTTGAGCAGCTTGTCGCGGAGAGTGGAAAGTTCGGAAGAGATGTTTCCGCGCAGTTGTCCGAGTGCCATGTCATGTGAAGCCTTGCCCGATGCGGCGATAAGGTCAGCCACGGCTTCTGCCTGGCTCAGGTCCATTCTGCCGTTTATGAAAGCACGACGGGTGTATTCTCCCGGTTCTGCCTGTCGGCATCCATTGTCGATGAGACAACGGATAACCTGAGACATGATATACCTTGAGCCGTGACAATATATTTCAACGGAATCCTCGCCAGTATATGTATGTGGAGCACGAAACACGCCAACCATCACGTCGTCGATGGGCATAGACAAATCAGAGGCAAAATCACCATAATGCATAGTGTGGCTTTTTGCCTCTGAAATATCTCTGCTGAACATGCGGTCAACAATTCCAATTGCGTCAGGACCCGACACGCGTATAATACCTATGGCTCCGCCCGAAGGTGTGGCCATAGCGCAGATGTTGTCGTATGATGTCATATTCTTTCAAGTACGGTAAGAATAAGGGTATTTATATCATTCTGATAGTCTGTTTTCATATTTTGGGCACGGCGGTTGGCCACAACCATACAGCATGTCATAGCCTTGTGGCCAAGCAGACTGCCCAAACCTGCCAACGCGCTGCTTTCCATTTCAAAATTGGTGATGCGAAGACCTTGATATTCGAATGACTCTATCTTGCTGTTGAGCTCAGGGTCAGCCAAGGGTATGCGAAGACGTCGTCCCTGCGGTCCATAGAAACCGCCGCAGGCACAGGTGATGCCCCTGACCATATCATCCCCGGCTATGCGCTCGATGAGTTCATGGTCAGCCACAGCCACATAGGGGGCGGGCAGCTGCGGAAGCCAAGAGGTGTGGGCAGTGAACGCCTTTTCCAACTCGGTGTCGCACACCTCATCACGTCTGCCATAATAATTGAGGAGTCCGTCGAAACCGATGCTCTTCACTGAGGCGATGAATGTTCCGACAGGCGTGTTGGGCTGAAGTCCTCCGCAGGTTCCAATTCTTACAATCTGAAGGCTGCGGAGATTATCATTGATAGTGCGAGTGGCGAAATCAATATTGACAAGAGCGTCAAGTTCGTTCAACACAATGTCGATATTGTCGCATCCGATGCCAGTGCTCAGCACCGTGATGCGCTTGCCCTTGAAGGTTCCGGTAATGGAATGGAACTCACGGTTGGACATCTCACATTCGCACGTGTCGAAATGTGAAGCTACAAGTTTCACTCTTCCCGGGTCGCCAACCAGTATCACGCGGTCGGCAAGTTGTTCGGGCTTGATGTGGAGATGGAATATTGAACCGTCTCCATTGATTACCAATTCCGATTCTGCAATGTAGTTCTTCATGACTTATACCTCCCTGTATTTTAGTTAATTACCAAGTTTCTTTAATTCAATGCTTCTGATTTCCTTAGTCAGGACAGCTATCTCTGTCTCATATCTTTGGCTCTGTTTTTCGGCAGCCAAAAGCTGTTCCCTGTACTGTTCTTGTTGTTGCGGTTTGGCATTCGGATAGGCATCTCGTGCAAGCTCCATCGAGTTGTCAAGTTTTGCCTTTTGTCTTAGAATGTCATTAAGTCGTGCGTATTTTTCAGCTGCATCCGCTGACTTGAAATCAGTGAGAGTTGTATATGTGTATTTATCGTTGATGACAAAGGTGAAGTCGTTTTTTTTCTGCACGGAATGTTTGCGCTTGGCTATTTCGGCAAGTTGTTCGAGCGCGTGTTTACGGCTTGACTCGTCAGTCCATGTCATTGAGATACTGTGTAACTCGGAGAGTTGTTTGAGCTGTTCCGGGGTATAGGCGTCCTGATTGTAGTTCTCACGTACATTGTTGAGGATGAATGAGTAGATGCACACGCTTCCCTCAGGCTGGTTGCGGTCTGTGGCAAACCATCCGTAGCCATCAAACTCGTCAACTACATAGAAGTAGTCGTTGGAAGTGGAATTGAATGGCATTCCTATGTTTTCGGGCTTGAGATACGCTCCGGTTGATTCGTCATATCTGGTCATAAAAATATCGTATCCACCTATACTTTCCTCACCCTTTGCCGCGAAATACAATGTGGTGCCGTCAGACAAGAGGAAAGGCCAGTTGATGTCAACGTCATTGCCAGCCATGTCAAGTCCTTCCAATGGCATGGTATTTGCCCATTTCCCGCCAATCAGCTCACTGGAGTATAAGCCCCATCCATTGTCTGCATATTTAGAGAATACGCACTTGTTCTTAAGTTGGTTAAGATATACAACTGCATTGGGTTGTTCTGTTGTTTCAAAGAAGGAGTTGTAATCCGTTACGCTTCCCGATTCGTCTGGAATGTTAAGAGATTTCAATAGTTTGGACTTGTTGACGACAACACTGTCAACAAACATGACCTTCTGAGTGGCTGCCCTCATTCCTTCAAGACGCAGTTCGAACTCCTTGTCAACTACTGTTTGTTTTGCTTTTGCCTTGACGTTGCTTTTCCTCTTCTGCGCATCCATGGATACAGGCAGAACTGCAATCAGGGCTGAAACAAGTATAAACTTTCCTTTCATAGTCATTCAGTTGCTTTTTCAATTAATTTGTTTTCAGATTCGAGAGCATTCCATATCGAGAATCGGGCTTCGGGATTTATTGCTTCCATTTCGCCGTATATCCGTTTGATGTCGGCCCGATGTGACACAGTCTCGTACGGGCAAAGTTTGAGTTGCTTCTCATATTGCTGAAGTTCAGCCCATCGCTTTATGTCCTTTTCTTCAATCAGGCACAAGGGACGTATTATTGTCAGTGGCATCTTTTTCATCTCAAGCTTTGCCGGCATGGTGGAGAACTGTCCTTGGAATGTGAGGTTCATCAATGCGGTATGGATGATATCGTCATTGTGGTGTCCAAGGGCAATCTTGTTGAAGCCAAGCTCCTGTGCCAAACGGAACATTTCCTTGCGTCGGTGCCATGAGCACAGGAAACACTTTGGTTTCTTAGTGGGCTTAGTGTCGTCAAAACGGGTGGTGACAACATGGAGGCTTACGCCCAACTTGTTGCAGAATGATTCAAGATATGAAGTGTCAGTGGCGTATTCGATGTTTTCCATTCTGACGTGTATGGCTTCCACGGAGAATGACGGACGCTGGATCCTGCTGCGCTTAGCCAAGAGTTCGAGAAGGCACAGGGAATCCTTGCCGCCTGACAATCCGACAAGTATCTTGTCGCCATCGTCGATAAGGCGGTAGTCAACAAGCGCCTTCTGAAAACGCCTTGTCAACCTATGTTCCAACGTCTGCTCCTCATACCTCATTTCATAAACACCAGATAGACCGCACATATTATCAGGAAGAAGGCAAGGATATGATTCCAATGCAAGTTCTGTCCCTGAAACATGATGTTGGCGATGACAGCAAAGACACCAAGGCTGATACATTCCTGGATAACCTTAAGCTGCACAAGATTAAATGGACCGCCATTGCCCACAAATCCCATACGGTTGGCAGGCACCTGGCAGCAATACTCGAAGAAAGCGATTCCCCACGAGAATGCTATCACACCAATGATGGGCCACTTGGCTGACACGCCTGATTCCTGTAGTCTCAAATGCCCATACCAGGCAAGCGTCATGAAGACGTTGCTTAGTATGAGCAGTATGATGGTATATAATCCGTTCATTTATTTCAACTTATCTGCCATTGCCTTGGCTGCACGGCGACCGTCGCCCATGGCGAGGATGACTGTCGCTCCACCGCGAACAATGTCTCCACCGGCATATACCGACGGACGTGAACTCTGCATGTCTTCGTTTACTGCGATCGTATTCTTGCGACCTAATTCAAGTCCTTCGATAGACTTGGGAACCAATGGGTTGGGAGATACACCGACGGCAACAATCACCTGGTCAACGTCAAGTGTAACGGTCTTGCCTTCCACTGGCACAGGACTGCGGCGTCCGCTGGCGTCAGGTTCGCCAAGTTCCATCACCTGAAGCACTGCCTGGCATACGGCACCTTTCTCGTCTGCCTTATACTCGATAGGATTGTGAAGGCAGAGGAAGTTGATGCCCTCTTCCTTGGCGTGCTTCACCTCTTCGAGACGTGCGGGCATTTCCTGCTCGGAACGACGATAGACGAGAGTGACCTCGGCACCAAGACGCTTTGCCGTACGACAAGAGTCCATGGCGGTGTTACCACCACCTACCACGATTACGTGCTTGCCAAGGTTGATAGGCGTATCTGTCTCGGGATTTGCAGCATCCATGAGGTTTACACGAGTGAGATACTCATTGGACGACATGATGTTGATGGCATTCTCGCCGGGGATATTCATGAAGTTGGGCAATCCGGCACCTGAACCAACGAAGATGCCCTTGAAGCCCATTGCCTCAAGTTCCTCTACGGAGATTGTCTTGCCGACAATGCAGTCTGTCTGGAAGTGAACACCCATCTTCTTGAGGTTGTCGATCTCG
>JALFIX010000178.1 GCA_022775105.1 Prevotella sp.
TTGCAGTTGCCGTAGTTGAATATCTTGATAGTCTCGCCTTTCACCAGTTTGTTTGTAAATCCGAAGTAAGCCATATCGGGGCGGCCTGCCGGACCATACACGGTGAAGAAGCGAAGTCCGGTGCTGGGAATGTTGTACAGTTTGCTATAAGCATGTGCCAGCAGTTCGTTGCTCTTCTTTGTGGCTGCATATAGCGAAACAGGGTTATCCACCTTGTCATCAGTGGAATACGGCACTTTCTTGTTGCTGCCATATACAGATGATGAAGAGGCATAAACGAGATGTTCCACCTCATGGTGGCGGCATGCCTCAAGTATATTATAGAAACCGATGAGGTTACTCTCGATATATGCGTCGGGATTTGTTATACTGTATCTCACTCCAGCCTGTGCGGCAAGATTCACCACCACTTCCGGCTTGTTCTCACTGAATAGTTTCTCAATCAATTCCTTGTCGGCAATATTGCCTTTTACGAATTTGAATTTCCCGTATTGCTTCAGAGCCTCCAGTCTTTCGTATTTGAGGTTTACGTCGTAATAATCGTTGACTGAGTCAACGCCGATTACCGTGCTTTCTGGAAACTCATTGACAATACGTTTTACAAGGTTGCTGCCGATAAAACCTGCAGCACCAGTTACAAGAATAGTCTTGTTGCTTAATTCAATATTATATTCTAACATATCTTTCTCTTATTTATTCAAATGTCCTAAACTTCTTTAACTTCCCCAAAAATTATTTTATTGATACAAATCTGGCCCCATTGTCAGGTTTCACCCAATACACCTTGAATGTCTCTGAATATTCAGGATATTCATTTAGGTATTGTTCGGTGAGTTCCTTTTCGATTGATTCCGAATATTTCGGGTCAACAATCGCTATGACAGCCCCCTTGAATCCTGCTCCCGAGAAGCGTCCTCCATATACACCCTGCATCGGACGTATGATGTTGTATATTGAAATCAGTTCGGGAGAACCACACTCGTAGTTATGGATGCTACTCTCACAGGAGTCAAAGCTAAGCTTTCCGAATAATTGCAGATTGCCTGTTTCCCAAGCCGTTACGCCTTGTCTCACTCGGCGGTATTCACTGTAGAAATGTTCTGCACGTCGGGCGAAGCGCAGTGGCATCATGTCTCGCGTGTTATCGAATGTCTCCTTGGGGATATCCCTTAAGAATGTCTTGTCGAATGTCTTGAGAGGCTGGTTGTGATAAGCGAGCATATTCCACGCAGCCGTCTTACATTCATACACCCTGAGGTTATAGTCGCTGTTGACGAGGGAGCGCGTCAGTCCGCTGAAGAATATGCCAATCACGAATTCCGGCATTTTCGGGTTGCGTCGGATGATGCGGTAGTCGTTAGTGTCGCAGTCCAGGAAGAGCAATCCGTCCTTTTTGCCTAAGGCGATGAATGCCTGGTCGAGTATTCCATTGTTAAGACCGATGTATTCGCGTTCAGCCTCTGATGCTATCTGTACTACCTCAAAGGGCTGAAGGGTGATTCCGTTGGCTTTGGCAAATGCCATGACGTATGCTATCAACACAGCAGCTGAGGAACTCAATCCCCCCACTGGTAGTGAGCCTTTTATCATGCCTTCTATACCATGAGTCAAGTCAAAGCGTTTCTTCAGTGCGTACTTTGCACCGCGGGCATAGTCGCCCCAGTGCTTTTCCCTCACTTCCGAGCGTTTGGCGAGGTCAAACTCCACCTCACCCTCAAATGATAGCGAAGTCAGTTTCACGAGCGAGTCCTCACGTACATTAAACCACAGGTCAACTCCCTTGTTAATGGCAAACCCCGTCACCAGTCCGTGTTGATGGTCAACGTGTGCTCCCAATGGACACACTCTGTAGGGCGAATAAATGTGATACTGATAATTGTTATTTTCCATATTTCTCACAAGCTTCGTTATATGTGTCAAGTGAACCGATGTCGAATCTCAGGTTTTCGCCTGTGCCTGCCATGGGCCATGCGTGCATCTCCACATTATCTACCATATAGTGGGCAAGGTTGCCAGGGGCGTCGAATCCGCATCCGTTTTCTATGGCATGCATTATCATGTCAATGTTCTCCTTGCGATATATATAAAAAGGTGGCACTGCCCATGTGGATTTTGGTTCTTCCGGTTTCTCTTCCATGTTGAGCACACGCCAGTTTTCGTCCAGCACTACCACTCCCGTGCGTTGCAGCTTTTCTTTCGACGGCTGGTTGTGGCACATGATGCATGGAGTGCCCTTCTCCTTGGCGAACTCCACGAATCCCTGGAAAGAGAAAAACAACAGGTTATCTGCGGCAACCACCAGCATGTCGTCATCCACCTTTGCCTTTTCAATGGCAAACTGTAAGTCGCGCACTGCTCCCAAGCGGGTGTCGTTAGTACTTGTTCCGTCGTCGATGATGGTTATGGGTTTGGAGTAGTTCACTTCCTTGGCCCATTGCTCGAAGATTGGTGCAAACTTGTGGTTAGTGACAATGATATGCTCATCAATATCGGGTATTCTGTCGATGTCGTCGAGCATACGTCCGAGGATTGTATTGTTGCCAATCTTAAGCAAAGGCTTCGGGAAGTTTTTTGTCAGTTCTCCCAGTCGGGTGGCATATCCCGCAGCTATTACGATATTCTTCATTTTCAATTTTCAATTTCTAATTTCTAATTTCTCAGTATCCCAACGACTCCCCCACAAGTATCACCTGGTGCTTGCCGTTTGGCGAGTGCCTCAGATAATGGATGTAGTTACAGATGCAGTCTGGCGATAGGCAGTTGTGGCATACGCCGTCTTGCTTGCATGGGGTAGTGATGTCAAAGCGGGCAGTGTTGACAGGGGCTGCCAACGAACGGGCACGGGCGAGAGCTGCGTCTAAATTCTGGCATAGCTTGTTCATGCCTACGATGAAGATCACGTTGCGCGGTCCGAATGTGATGGCTGCTACACGGTTGCCGGTGCCGTCGATATTCAGGATAATGCCGTCCTCAGTGATGGCATTCACACTGCTCAGATAGTAGTCGCAGGTGAAGGCCTTTAGATATATCTCAGTGGCTGCGGCACGATCGGGAGCCTTGTCGCGGTCATATACTACATACTTTCCCGCTCCGTCCAATGCTGCGGGAATGCCAATGTCACGTATTGACATCGAACCTCCCCATGTTACACTGCTTCCTTCGGGAATGAGCGTAAGGAGTTTCTCAACCGCCTCCTCTGCCGTCGGGCAGTAGCAGGCCTGTATGTTGCGGCGGGCAAGGTTTTTTATCACCTTGTCCGCCGCCTTTGCGTTACGGATTTCAATAGGATTCATCTGTTGCTATTTCTTTTTTGTCCAATTTCTTCTTGTCTATGCTGTACCATGCATATACAATGTATGCAAGTACGAACGGAATGAGTAGGCTTACCACAGCCATGGTGCTGAGCGTGAAGTGGCTGCTGCAGCTGTTGGCAATGGTAAGCGAGCTTTGCAGGTCGGTGTTCGACGGATAGTAGGCCGTGTTGTTCCAACCAGCGCAGAGCAATAGTGCAAGTACGGTCAATACTGTTCCGATACCAGCAGGCCAGATGCCGCAGATGTAGGTCTTGCTTATCACTGTGCGGATTATTCCGTAGAGCACGAGAACAACACCGGCAAGGAGGATTATGGCAAGATACCACATCTCTACGAAGTTATTGAGATACTTGTATGCCACAGTTGATATGACACCCGTTTCGGGGTCGTAGGCATATCCGTCCTTGAGGAGTGTGTTCACGAGGAACGCAACGAAGAGAATTACAAATGGCACTGTGACGCCAATGAGACGCACGCTGGCACGGCAACGGATATTCTCGTCGTCGATGTTGTTCATGATATACAATATCCCGAGGATGCGTGCAAGGAAGAACACTGCGAGACCAAGCACGAGGTTCCATGGGTCGAGCAATGCGTCGAGACCGTGGGAGGCGTTTGCCCAACTGCTTATCACAGGTGATGCGAAGTCGCCTATGAGATTGTCTTTTGAAATGATAAAATTGCTGCCGTTGAAGAATGTGGCAACAGCACCGCCGAGGAGCAGCGGTCCCACAATGCCGTTGGCTACGAGGAACCACTGGAACGTACGAGTGCCGAGTAGGTTGCCCAACTTGTTTTGGAACTCATAGCTCACTGCCTGCAGCACAAAGCTGAACAGGATGAGCATCCACAGCCAGTAGGCACCGCCGAAGCTGGTGCTGTAGAACAGTGGGAAGGAGGCGAAGAACGCTCCGCCGAAGGTCACGAGTGTAGTAAAGGTAAACTCCCACTTACGTCCCGTACTGTTGACTATAAGCCTACGTTCTTCCTCGTTGCTGCCCAACGAGAATACCATCGAGTTGGCTCCCTGCACGAAAAGCAGGAATACCAGTAGTGCTCCAAGCAATGATACGAGGAACCACCAATATTGTTGTAAGAATGTATAATCCATCTTTGTCAAAATTTATAATTTAGAAATTAAAATATTGAAATATTAAAATATTAAAGTGTGCTGCTGTAACTTTCTTTAATCCTTTAATTCTTTAATTTTTTAATCCTTTAATTCTTCAATCCTTCCTCCGGTCCTTGTTTGATTGCCTTCAAGAGTATGCTTATCTCCACGGCCAGCAGGGTGGTGAAGAGGGCAAGGAAGATGAAGAACGTGAGCATCACGCTTGAGCTGCCTATATTGCTTACTCCAACCCATGTGGGCATCATGTCCTGAATAGCCCAGGGCTGACGACCGAACTCAGCTACCAGCCATCCCGATTCGCTACAGATATAACCGAGGGGCAGGAGGGCGATGGCTGCCATGTGAAGCAGGCGCAGCTTGGGCGAGGCGATGTCCTTGCGCCATGCCAAGAACACTACCACCACGAAGAACAACAGGAACAGAGTGCCTAAGCCCACCATCACGCGGAAGGCATAGAAGCATAATGGAATATAGGGCACGAGGTCTGCCTTGTCCTTCACATATCCATATCCGAAATAAGGCATGTTCTCCTGTATCGTTTTCTGCAGTTCAGCCTTACGCTCTGCCGGAGTGTCCTTCTGGCGATATTCCTTAAGAGCTGTTATGGCATCCTTGCCGCGTCGTATCTTCTCGTCGCTTTCCTTCAGCAGGTCGTTCACTCCAGGCACATATCCGTCGAGGTCGCGCGTGGCAAGGAACGACAGAGCCTTAGGGATTTCTATCTTCAGCGGATGCTCTTCTGATGCAGCATAGTCGGGCTGTTCAAAGGGGTTAACAAGGGCTATGGCGGTAAGTCCCTGACCGTTGCCTCCGTCATACAGGGCCTCCATGGCGGCGAGCTTCATAGGCTGCACCTGTGCCACCATATAAGCCGAGTGGTCACCGGTGTGCATGGCGAACAGCGATGCCACGACACCCACGATAGAGCCAACCTTTATGCTTTCCACGGCGAGCTTCTGGTGGCGCTTCTTAAGCAGATACCAGCAGCTGACGGCTATGACAAAGATGGCACCTATTATCCATGCCGAAATCACGGTATGGCAGAACTTGTCGATAGCAAAGGACGATAGTGCCACTTCAGCAAACGATGACATCTCGTTGCGCATGGTGTCGGGATTGAAAGTGCATCCCACTGGATATTGCATCCATGAGTTAGCCACAAGAATCCACCATGCCGAGAATGTTGCGCCCAGTCCCGTGAGCCATGTGGCTGCGAGGTGGAATCCCCGTGACACTTTCTTCCATCCGAAGAACATGACTGCCACGAATGTCGATTCCATAAAGAATGCCACGATACCCTCCACGGCGAGCGGTGCGCCGAAGATGTCGCCCACGAACCATGAATAGTTGCTCCAGTTGGTGCCAAACTCAAACTCGAGTATGATACCCGTAGCCACACCCATGGCGAAGTTGATGCCGAATAGCTTCTGCCAGAACTGTGCGGCATGTTTCCAAAACTCGTTGCCGGTGCGGTACCAGCAAGTCTCGATGATGCCCATGATGAGGGCGAGTCCCAGTGTGAGTGGAACGAAGAGCCAGTGATAGATGGCTGTGAGAGCGAATTGCGCCCTTGCCCAGTCTATCGCCGATGCGTCAATAGTTAGAAACGTTTCTGTCATATAATTATGTTTTTAATTATTTTTTAGTTAGGAATTAGGAATGAAATACCCGTGTGCAGCCCATTTTTCATTCTTCATTCTTCATTCTTTATTCTTCATTCTTCATTCTTCATTCTTCATTTAGAATCTCCCCCGCCACAAATCCCGCCTTGTCCCCGTCCGTGGCATGTTCCGACAGAAAGTCGGGGAAGAAGAAAACCTTTAGCACGGCGAAGATTATAATCAGTTTGATGATGATAATCGTCCACAGTGTCTTGCCGATTTTCATGCTTCTGAATCCGTCGGCATAAAGGTCATATATGCGGTATAGCAGTTTCATGATGCAAATCTAATAAAAATACTCCAAACAACAATGACTTCCCCATATTTTTTTGATTTTTTAAACATTTGTCATTGACTTCCGTTCAGTCTTTCTGTTGTCAATTGAATGGGGCAATCAGTTAACAAATGAAATAGGATTCTAAAATTGTTCTCTTTTTCCATAATAATCTTAAAAATTGGAAGTTTTTGACAAATTAGATAAGTAATTTCTTTGTAGTCTCGATGAAAAACCGTAATTTTGCAAGCAAATTTAATATTAAATTATAAATAAAGGTAATATTACAGGGTATTATGAACAAGAAAGTATTGTATTTGCTTATAGCATTGATTGTATTGTTAGCTGGCGGAGCCGGCTATCTCTTCTTTAGTCTTGACCGCCAGAAAAGGGCGAACAAGGAAATGCAGGAACTGGCTGAACTCGACAAGAAGGAAATGGAGAACGAATATGAGCAGTTTGCAAGACAATATAGCGAAATGAGGACGCAAATCAACAACGATTCCATCGTGGCGCAGTTGACCCAGGAGCAGATGAAGACCCAACAGCTGCTTGAGGAACTGAAGCGCGTGAAGAGCAGCGACGCAAGGGAGATAGCCCGCCTGAAGAAGGAGTTGGCTACCATGCGTGCCGTGCTCAAGTCGTACGTGATGCAGATTGACTCGCTCAACAGGCTCAACGAGAACTTAACGGCTGAGAACACTCGCATGAAGGGACAGTATGCCGAGGCAACACGCCAAATAGAGGGACTCAGCTCTGAGCGTGCATCACTGTCTGAGAAGGTGGCTATTGCTGCACAACTGGATGCAACGGGTATCAATATGGTGCCATACAAGAAAGAAGGTAAGAAACTTAAGCATATGAAGGACTGCAAGAGCATTCGTGTGGATTTCACTGTGGCAAAGAACGTTACGGCCACCAACGGATTGCGCACGTTCTATGTGCGTATAACCAAGCCCAACGGACAGGCCATTGAGGACGGGCCATCGTTCAACTATGAGAACCGCACGCTCAGAAGCACCATGAGCAAGCAGGTGGAATATACAGGTGAGGCTCTCAATATGTCGCTCTATTATACGGGAGCGCAGGTGTATGAGCCTGGTACTTATATTGTCAGCATCTTTGCTGATGGACACATGATTGGAAACAGGAGCTTTTCTTTTTCTAAATGAAGAGTTAAGAATGAAGAGTTAAGAATGAGGGGAATATTTTCTTTGATTTTCTTATTGGGAGGCATTTCATATTCGCTTGATGCCTGCGCCCAAAGGATCCTGTCGTTGGACAGTTGCCGCTCGATGGCACTGAAGAACAACAGGCAGATGGGGGTGGCCAAGGTGAAACGCGATATGGCGCGAAACATGAGGAAGTCTGCACGTACCAAATACCTGCCGCAGGTGAACGCCACGGGGGCGTATGTATATACCAGTAAGCAGGTGTCGATACTGAGCGACGACCAAAAGCAGGCCATCGGGAATATGGGAACACTTGCCGACCAGATGCTGACACAGATGGGACAGCCATTGGGTGCAGCTCTTGCGGGTATGCTCGACGGAGTGGGAGCGGGCATTGTGGATGCCTTCCACACCGACACGCGCAACATGTTTGCGGCATCGGTGATGCTTACGCAACCCGTGTTTATGGGAGGAAGCTTGATTGCCATGAACAAGATGGCTGACCTCAACGAAGATATGGCTGCCAATTCGGCTGATGCCACAAGGCAGACCACCTTATATAATATAGATAATGCCTACTGGACTGTCGTTTCGCTGAAGCATAAGAAAAAGTTAGCGGAGAGCTATCTCGAACTGGTAAAGAAGTTAGACAGCGATGTTGGCAAGATGATACGCGAGGGGGTGGCAACCCGTGCCGACGGACTGAAAGTGGGAGTCAAGGTGAATGAGGCCGAGATGACTCTTACGCAGGTGGAGGATGGACTGGCTCTTGCCAAGATGCTGCTATGCCAACTCTGCGGAATGGATGTCAATCAGGATATTATTCTGGCCGACGAGGATAATACCGAACTGGCTGATACCGCAGACGCAATGGCGGCAGATCTGGACAGCCGGAACATGATGGTCAGTGAGAGCCGCCCTGAGCTGAGGGTGCTGCAGAATGTGGTCGATATCAGCAGGCAGGCGGTCAACGTGGCCAAGGCGGGATATATGCCAAAGGTTATGCTCACTGGAGGATATATGGCAACTAACCCTAATGTGTATAACGGATTTCAGAGACGGTTTGCAGGCACATGGAACATAGGTGTGATGGTCAGTGTGCCGGTGTGGAACTGGAACGACGTGACATATAAGGTGAGGGCTGCCAAGAACCAGGCAATGATTGCCACACTCGAACTGGACGACGTGCGCGAGAAAGTGGAACTGCAGGTGAGTCAGGGTAACTTCAGGGTCAATGAGGCTGCCAAGAAGCTCAGGCTTGCAAATGCCAGCACTAAGCGTGCGGAGGAGAACCTTAGATGTGCTAACTTGGGATTCCGCGAAGGTGTGATGCAGTCAACCGATGTGATGGAGGCGCAGACGGCATGGTTGCAGGCTCAGTCGCAGAGGATAGATGCCGAGATAGATGTTAAACTTAGCCAGGTGAACCTTAAGAAGGCACTTGGCACTTTACACGAATAAGATTATGTCAGAAAAATCACAGCATAAGAATATAATACTCGCCACGGTGGCATTTACGGCGGTCGTGGCGGTTGTGGGACTCATTGGATTCCTCACGCTCGGCAATAAGCATGAAGTGTTGCAGGGTCAGGTGGAAGTGAACGAATACCGTGTGGCAAGCAAGGTGCCCGGACGAATCCTGGAAATTAGGGTCAAGGAGGGTGACTATGTCAAGGCCGGCGACACTTTGGTTATTATCGACGCCCCTGACGTGATGGCCAAACAGGCTCAGGCTGAGAGTGCCGAGAGTGCGGCTTCGGCTATGGACGAAATGGCTCGCAACGGTGCGCGTCAGGAGCAGATACGTGCTGCCTTCGAGGTGCTGCAGCAGACAAAGGCTGGACTGGAGATTGCCGAGAAGTCATACAACCGCGTGCAGCGACTCTTCGACGAGGGTGTGATGAGCGAGCAGAAACGTGACGAGGCTTTTGCCAACTACAAGGCTATGGAGGCGCAGATGAAGGCTGCGCAGAGCCAGTATGACATGGCTCGCAACGGTGCGCGCCGTGAGGAGAAGATGGCTGCAGCTGCACAGGTACAGAGAGCCAAGGGCGCTGTGGCTGAGGTGAATTCATACGTACACGAGATGGTGCAGGTTGCTACACAGGACGGTGAGGTGAGCGAGATATTCCCCGAAGTGGGCGAATTGGTAGGCACCGGCAGTCCTATCATGACCATCTCGCTGATGAAGGACGTATGGGCGTCGTTCAATGTGCGTGAGGACCAGCTTGGCTCCATGGCTGTAGGTCAGACCATACATGCCTTCGTTCCCGCATTCAACAAGGACATGGACTTCAAGGTATATTATATGAAGGACCAGGGCAGTTATGCCACATGGAAGGCCACAAAGGCCAATGGACAGTATGACCTGAAAACCTTCGAGGTGAAGGCCAAGCCCGTAAAGGAATACGAAGGGCTGAGACCGGGAATGAGCGTTGTTATTAAATGAAGAATAGCTTTCTGCGCGAATTAAGTCTTATCCGCCACAATGGGCTTTATATGGCTTGTCTGGTTGGATTTCCGCTGTTGGTGATGATATTCTTCACTTCACTGATGGCGGAGGGACAGCCTGTGGATATGCCTGTGGGTGTTGTCGATCTTGATAATTCCTCGACATCCAGGAAGATTGTGCGCTCGCTCGACGCTTTTCAGAATACTCATATAGCCGGCAGCTACAGCGACGTGGCTGCTGCCCGCGAGGCTATGCAGAAGGGTGAGATATATGCATTTATTTATTTTCCCCGCGACTGTGCAACCAATATGATTGCAGGTCGTCAGCCGGGTATCTCGTTCTATTATACCATGTCGTTCCTTTCTGCAGGTTCGCTGCTTCTAAGCGACCTGAAGACCATTGCCACACTTGGGTATGCAGGAGTGGCAAAGGCCAAGATGCAGGCGATGGGCGTGCCCGAGAGCCAGATAATGCCACTGCTGCAACCCATTAAGGTGGAACTGCACAGGGTGGGCAATCCGGGTACCGACTATAATGCTTATCTCTCGCCGATGCTTGTGCCGGGAGTGATGCTGCTCTTCATCTTTATCTTCACTGCCTATTCGATAGGTCTCGAACTGAAGTTCGGACGCTCTAAGGAGTGGCTTGACACGGCTGGCGGAAATATCTTCGTGGCTCTGACTGGCAAGATGCTGCCGCAGACGATACTGAGTATGACGATGATGTTCCTATACCTTATTTATATATATGGCGTGATGGGATTCCCTCACGAGGGCGGTTGGGCTGTGATTTTCCTCTTGGGGGCACTCACGGTGATGGCAGCCGAGGGATTCGGCATATTCATGTTTTCGCTCCTGCCTCACGTGAGGATGTCTATGAGTGTATGCTCTCTGTGGGCGGTACTCAGTTTCTCGATGGTGGGAACAGCCTTCCCTGTGATGGCGATGGACCCGGCATTGAAGTCATTGGCATGGCTATTCCCTCTGAGGCATTATTTCGTGATTTACCAGACGAGTGTCTTCAATGGTTTCCCCCTGACGGACTGCTGGCAGCATGTAGCCTGCCTCTTCGCCTTCGCCCTGCTCCCCCTTCCGCTGATGGGGAGACTGAAGAAGGCGATGACGGAGGGTGAGTATATGGAGTAAATGAAGAGTGAAGAATGAAGAGTGAAGAATGAAGAGTGAAGAATGAAGAGTGAAGAATGAAGAAAGGCTGCGCTAAAGTGAATGTGATTCGTTGGCTGTCTAAAACGTGCTATGTTTGGGCACGGGAGATGAGGACGGTGGTCAAGGATGAGGGAGTGCTTATCTTCTTTGTCCTCGTGCCATTGGTGTATCCTTTGCTCTACTCGTGGATATACAACAACGAGACGGTGAGGGATGTGCCCGTTGTCGTGGTGGACAACTGCCACAGCAAGATGAGCCGCGAATTGGCACGCAAGATTGACGCTTCGCCTGATGTCAAGGTTGAGGGATATGCCGCCGACATGGACGAGGCGCGCAGGGCAATGGCACGCCAGGATGCCTTCGGAATAATATACATACCCTCTGACTTCGACCGCAATCTGATGCGAAAGGAACAGGCTACGGTAAGCGTATATTGCGACTTGAGCCTGCTGCTCGCATACAAGGCTATATATATCACATCGATGGCTGCCACAGGCGATATGAACGCCAGGCTACAGATGAAATCGTCGGGGAAGACCTTCAGCGAGGTTGCAATGTTCAATCCCTCACAGGGCTACGGCACGTTTATCCTTCCCGCAGTGCTGATGCTTATCATACAACAGACCATGGCTCTCGGCATAGGCATGATTACCGGCACGGCAAGAGAGCGCAACGGAAGGGGAAGGCTTTATCCCTCGGGCAGGCACTACAGGAATTTCCTCCAGGTAGTGTTTGGCAAGTCATTGTGTTACTTTATGATATACGCAGTGGTTTCGGTATATTTGGCTTGCGTCATACCTCATATATTCAGTTTTATGCAGATAGCGTGTCCCACTGACCTCATAGCCTTGCTTGTGCCCTTCGTCATTGCCTGCATCTTCTTTGCGATGACGGTGACAAGCCTTGTGAGATACCGCGAGAACGTGATTCTCATAGTCGTGTTCATGTCAGTTCCGCTGATGTTCATCTCGGGACTGTCTTGGCCTCAGAGTAATATCTCGTGGTGGTGGCAGTCGGTGTCGTGGCTCTTCCCCTCAACATTCGGCATACAGGGGTTCGTGCGTCTCAGCGAGATGGGGGCCACTGCCCGCGACATAATGCCAAGCATCGGCGCATTATGGTTGCAGGCCGTCGGCTATTTCCTTACTACTTGTTTAATCTACGGCAGAACTCAGAGCAAGTGATGGCTGTGGCTACTGCCACGTTTAGGCTCTCGGCTCCGTCGCCCTGGCGGAAGTTGGGGATGAGGAGCGGATGTGTCACATGCGTGCGCACCTCCTCGCTGATACCGTTTCCCTCGTTGCCCATGATGATGATGCCTCCCCCGGAAAGTGTGGAGCCATAAATGTCGTGTCCGTCGAGCAGGGTGCCATATACGGGCAGTCCATGGGGCAGCGAGGAGAGGAAGGGCAGGAGAGGGGTGTAGCTCACGTTAACGCGGGCAAGGCTGCCCATCGTGGCCTGCACAACTTTGGGATTGTATGCGTCAGCCGTTTCGGGTGAGCATATGATATTGTCAATGCCAAACCAATCGGCTATGCGTATTATGGTGCCGAGGTTTCCGGGGTCCTGCACTCCGTCGAGCACAAGTGTGAGCCGGTCGGCATTCAAAGACGGCGTGCCTTGTTCACCCATCTCAAATACCGCGAGCACCTGCTGCGGATGTTGCAGGAAACTGAGGCGGCGCAGTTCGTCATCGCTCACCGTTTCCACCTCCGCATATGACGGCACCGATGACCTGCCTTCCCATTCTGAAGTGGCGAACACCGCCCTTGGACGATAGTGTGCCAAGAGGTCTCCCACCACCTTCGGACCTTCTGCAACAAATAACTGTTCGCGCTTGCGATTTTTCTTCATCTCAAGTGAATGAACCCATTTTATGGTGTTTTTTCCAATCATTTTTCGTAAAATATATAAAAAGTTCTCAATTTTGCCACAAAGTTACAAATAAAGTTTTAACTTTGCAAGCGAATTTGGAATAATGTGCATTAAAAGATACATATATATGGTGTTGGCGGGCATTTTGCTTGCCTCGTGCTCGGGGACGAAGTTTGTTTCCGACGGATATTCTATGCTCAATAAAGTGGAGGTGAAGAAGGACGAGGGCTATCCCGACCTTAGCACGTCTAAGTATAAGTCATACGTCAGGCAGAGGGGAAACCAAAGGTGGTTCTCTGCTGTCAAGGTGCCGCTTGGCATCTATTCGATGGCGGGACGCGACACAACCCAATGGCTCAACCGCACGCTTAAGGCGATGGGTGAGGCTCCGGTGATTTTCGACACGCTGAAAGCACAGCAGAGCTGCAACGACCTCGCCGCACTGTTGCGCAACGAGGGTTATCTCGGCGGCACGGTGGATATGTATCTCAAGCAGAAGAAAAAGAAGGTGGTGGATGCCACATACGTGCTCCATCCCGGAGTGGCTTACACCGTGAACAGCCTGAATTATGATATCCAGGACAGACGTATCGACTCGCTGCTCCGACTTAGCGGTATGCTCAACCCGCGCCATGAGGATGGCAAGTCAATCGAGGTTTTGGAGACTGGAGGACGCTTTGACGTGGCTAAACTGGATGCCGAGAGAAAGAGAATCACTGATTTTCTTGTCAACAACGGATATTACAAGTTCAACAAGGACTATATCACCTACAGGGCTGACACCGTGTCAGGTGTGCCAAAGGTTGACTTGACTCTCGTATTGCGCCGTTTCCTCGTGAGCCGCGACAGTTTGGGCCCACATCCCGTATATACCGTGCGCAGTGTCAACTACATGAGCGGCGACCCTGAGGACAACAATATTCATCTGAGGCGCAACGTGCTGAGAAACAATACATTCGTAAAGATTGACAAACCCTATTCCGCCAAGGACTTGCAAAGCACATACAACAGGTTTGGCAGACTGCAAGCAATTAAATACACCAATATCACCTTTGCCGAGGACGCAGAGTCAAAGACTCTGGACTGCAACATACAGTTGAGTACCAACGAGCCGCACTCAATCAGTTTCCAGCCCGAAGGCACCAACACTGCGGGCGACCTCGGAGCGGCTGCTGCACTCACCTACCAGCACCGCAACCTCTTCAGGGGCAGTGAGATGCTCAGTCTCGAACTGCGCGGAGCCTATGAGAACATCAAGGGACTGGAGGGCTACAGCAACCAGGACTTCCTGGAATACAGCGTGGAAGCCAAACTGCAATTCCCGCGCTTTATCGCACCGTTTGTCTCGTTGCCGTTCATCCAGCGCACCAATGCCTCGTCGGAGGTGTCGCTGATGTACGACCTGCAGAACCGTCCTGAATATCATCGTCGGGTTTTGTCTTTGGCATGGAAATACAAGTGGAACTACACCAACCATCACGACCGCTACTGGATAGACCTGCTCGACCTCAACTATGTCTTTATGCCATGGATCTCAGACACTTTCAGAAAGGACTATCTTGAAGACGACACCAACCGCAACGCCATCCTCAGATACAACTATGAGAATCTCTTCATCATGAAATTCGGACTGGGATGGGCGTATAACAACAGCGAACATGCCATCAAGGTGGCAGTGGAGACGGCGGGCAATGTGCTTGACTTGTTTGCCAAGACCTTCGATATGGGAAAGAAGGAAGACGGCTACACAAAGATCTTCAATATCGCATATGCACAGTATGTGAAGGCCGACTTTGAATACACCAAGTATATCCGCTTCGACTACGACAACCAACTCGTGCTCCACGCCGGACTTGGCATAGCCTATCCATACGGCAACAGCAAGATTCTGCCCTTCGAGAAGAGATACTTCTCAGGAGGTGCCAACAGTGTCAGGGGATGGTCGGTCAGGGGACTCGGACCGGGACGATTTGCGGGAAAGAACGGTACCATCGACTTCATCAACCAGACCGGAGACATGAAGCTCGACCTCAACATGGAGTACAGGGCAAGGCTCTTCTGGAAGTTCACCGGCGCTCTCTTCGTGGATGCCGGTAATATATGGACTATCAGAAACTATACCGACCAGCCGGGAGGACAGTTTAAGTTTGACCGCTTCTGGGAGGAGATAGCCGTGGCATACGGATTGGGATTGAGGCTCAACTTCGACTTCTTCATCCTTCGCTTCGACTTCGGCATGAAGGCTGTCAACCCCGCCTACCGCGAGCAGGGCTCCACACATTATCCCATATTCAATCCCCGTCTGAGTCGCGACCTGACGTTTCACTTCGCAGTGGGCCTTCCATTCTGACGGTCCACTTGCCGTTTTCCCTGCACACTGGTATGCGGAATGTCGCCTCATCCACCATGTGCCCCTTTCCGCCGATGCTGTCGAACTGCATAAAATGACGCACGGTCACAAGAACGTTGCCCGTGGAGTCCTTCAGTTCATAATTCCCGATCTCCACGGTAGCCTCCTGCTGCTGTTGCTGCAACTGTGCAATATCCTCGGCTGAGATGTTCGAGGCGGCAAATCTTATCCATCTGCCGCTCTCCTTGCTGCAATGGTCGAGTGCCACCGAGAAATTGAAGTTAAAATATGCCTGTGCGAATGTCTCAACCTCCTGCCTTACTTGTCGCCGATGGTTGTTTGACACCCCCGAACAAGCGTAAAATAGTATGGTTAACATTGATATACAGAATGTTAGGCATACAATGCGCCTTGTTTTGAACGTTGATTCCATAAGTGTTAAACTCTATTTAATATCAAAAAACTTCGCAAAGATACAAAAATTATTTGGTAATCACACTTTTTTTTGTTACTTTTGCACCAAATATATAAAAAAATGCTGAAATTTATATCTTTTGGTAGTGGAAGTAGCGGAAATAGCTACTATCTTTATACCGATACCGACGGACTGCTCATCGATGCTGGAGTGGGGATCAGAACAATCAAAAAGTGGTTCCGCGACTATGGCATCACGATGGCGTCGGTACACAATATACTGATAACTCACGACCATGCCGACCATGTGAAATGTGTGGGCAGCATAAGTTATGAGTTGAACATACCTGTATATACCACTGAACTTGTTCACCAAGGTATATACAAGAACTACTGTGTGCAGCGCAAGGTGAGCAAAGACCTCGTGCGCAAGATTGAGAAGGGCGACACTTTGCAGGTGGGCGAGTTCACTGTGACTGCCTTCGGTGTGCCTCACGACAGTACCGACAATGTGGGGTATTTCATTGAGTATGGCGGTGTGACTTTTTGCATCGTCACGGATGCGGGCGAGGTGACCGACGAGATTAAGAAGTTTATCTCGCGTGCCAACTATCTCGTGATTGAAGCCAACCACGACGAGGAGATGCTTAACAAGGGGCCTTATCCCGAACACCTCAAGCGCAGGATAATGAGCGCGACGGGACACCTGAGTAACTCCGACTGCGGAAAGGCATTGGCAGAAAACATGAGTGAATCCCTCAAGCAGGTATGGCTCTGCCATCTGAGCGAGGAAAACAACCATCCCGAACTGGCAAGAAAAACCGTCGAGTCCGTCCTCCGCACCTATGGCATCATAGCAGGCAAGGACTTCCAGCTCGAAGTGCTGAAGCGCAAGACACCGACGGGAGCGTTTGAATTAATAAATGAAGAGTGAAGAATGAATAATGAAAAATGAAGAATCACTCTTCATTTAAAAATAAAGTTATGGACATAGATAAAGTATTGACACAATTGGGGATTGCCGACCTCAACGAGATGCAACAGAAGACCACTGCCGCTATCCTCGGAACGAATAGCGACGTCGTGGTGTTGTCACCTACAGGCTCGGGCAAGACGCTTGCCTATCTCCTGCCTTTGGCGCACGCTATTGACGTGACTGACGACAACGTGCAGGCTCTGGTTATAGTGCCGGGACGTGAACTGGCATTGCAGTCTGACACCGTGCTCCGCGACATGGCTTGCGGAGTAAGGTCGGTGAGCTGCTATGGCGGACGGCCTGCCATGGACGAGCATAAGGTTATAAAGAAGGTGATGCCGCACATCGTATTCGGCACGCCGGGACGACTCAACGACCATCTCGACAAGCAGAACATATCCCCATATAATATAAGGTATGTGATAATAGACGAGTTTGACAAGTGTCTGCATATGGGATTCCACGACGAGATGTCACGCCTGATGAAGAAACTGCCCGGCCTGCGCCGCCGCTTCCTCCTCTCTGCCACCGATGCCGAGGAGATACCATCTTTCGTGCGTCTCAAGGATGCCGTGCGCATCGACTGCCTCGACGAGGCGGAGCAGGTGCCCGAACGTGTCACCATCCACGAGGTGAAGAGTCCCGTCAAGGACAAGCTCGCCACTCTCTCTCTGCTGCTGCGCTCCTTCGGCGAACGCAGTTCGGTGGTGTTCCTCAACTATCGCGACAGTGTGGAGCGCACTGCCGACTATCTCCGCAAGGAGGGCTTTGCCGTCAGCCATTTCCATGGCGGCATGGAGCAGGAACAGCGCGAGGCTGCCCTCTACCGCTTCAGCAACGGTTCGGCCAACGTATTCGTATGCACCGACCTTGCCTCACGTGGTCTCGACATACCCGACATCGACAATATCATCCACTACCACCTGCCACAGGGCGAGGACGGATATGTGCATAGGGTGGGGCGCACTGCACGTTGGGATGCCAAGGGAAGGACATTCTTCGTTCTTGGTCCCGATGAGCATATACCCGAATTTGTGGATGGCGACATCAGCCTATACTCACTGCCCGCATCCGACCTGCTTCCTCCCCCTTCGCCCTCACGCATGGCAACGCTTTATATCGGCAAGGGCAAGAAGGACAAGCTCAGCAAGGGCGACATAGTGGGATTCCTCTGCAAGAAAGGCGGACTCACGTCAGCCGAGATTGGACGCATCGACGTCAAGGAACGCTACAGTTATGTGGCAGTCAAGCGGGAGCGCGCACAGGAAGTGATAACCAACACCCGCGGCGAGAAAGTCAAGGGAGTGAAAACAGTCGTGGAAATGGTGAAATAATACTGCAAGATTATGCAAAATATACGCTATAAGGTGTCAAATAGACAATAAATCGCCTTTTTTAGTGACATTTTTGCTTAAAAGTTTGCATACTTCGAATAAAAAGTGTAACTTCGCAGCGTTTTTCTGTAATTCTACGGATAAAGAACATAAATTAAGGATAAAAGAATACTCAAAATTATAAATTTTTAAAGGACAATCAAAATGAAGAAGTACAACTTTAATGCAGGTCCGTCAATGCTTCCACGCGAAGTGATTGAGAACACAGCTAAGCAGTGTCTGGACTTTCAGGAATCAGGTCTCTCACTGATGGAGATCAGTCATCGTGCCAAGAATTTCCAGCCCGTCGTTGACGAGGCTGAGGCTCTCGTCAAGGAGCTCCTCCAGGTGCCCGAGGGTTACTCAGTATTATTCCTTGGTGGTGGTGCCTCGTTGGAATTCTGTATGATACCATATAACTTCCTCGTCAAGAAGGCAGCTTACCTCAACACCGGTGTGTGGGCTAAGAAGGCCATGAAGGAAGCTAAGCTCTTCGGAGAAGTGGTTGAGGTGGCTTCGTCTGCCGATGCCAACTATACATTCATCCCCAAGGACTGGACATGCCCTGATGATGTTGACTATCTCCACATCACCACCAACAACACTATCTATGGTACTGAGATCCGCAAGGACCTCGATGTCAACGTGCCTATCATCGCCGACATGTCTTCCGACATCATGAGCCGTCCCGTTGACGTGAGCAAGTATGACTGCATCTACGGTGGTGCCCAGAAGAACCTCTCAATGGCTGGTGTCACATTCGTCATCGTCAAGAACGACGCTCTTGGCAAGGCTCCACGCCAGATTCCCACAATGCTCGACTATCGCACACATGTTGAGAAGGGCTCTATGTTCAACACACCTCCAGTTGTGCCCATCTACTGTATGCTCGAGAACCTCCGTTGGATTAAGAAGAACGGTGGTGTGGAGGCTATGGCAAAGAACGCCCAGGAGCGTGCCGACATCGTTTATGGCGAGATTGACCGCAACAAGCTCTTCCGTGGCACGGTAGCTGCCGAGGACCGTTCGCTCATGAACATCTGCTTCGTGATGAACGATGAGTACAAGGAACTGGAGAAGCCGTTCCTCGACTTCGCTACCGAGCGTGGCATGGTGGGCATCAAGGGTCACCGCAGCGTAGGAGGTTTCCGTGCCAGCTGCTACAACGCCCAGACCATCGAGGGCGTCAATGCACTCGTGGCTTGCATGAAGGAGTTTGAAAGTAAGAATTAATAAAGATGAAAGTATTAGTAGCAACAGAGAAGCCATTCGCAGCAGCTGCTGTCGAAGGCATAAAGGCAGAGATAGAGGGCGCAGGCAATGAACTCGCCCTCCTCGAGAAATATACAGAGAAACAGCAACTTCTCGACGCAGTGAAGGACGCCGACGCGATGATTATCCGTTCGGACAAGGTGGATGCCGAGGTGCTCGACGCCGCCAAGCAGTTGAAGATTGTAGTGCGCGCAGGTGCCGGTTATGACAACATCGACCTCGCCGCCGCCACAGCCCACGATGTGGTTGCAGAGAACACTCCTGGCCAGAACGCCAATGCCGTGGCTGAACTTGTGTTCGGTATGCTCGTTTATGCCGTGCGCAACTTCTACAACGGCAAGGCTGGTACAGAGCTGATGGGCAAGAAACTTGGTATTCTCGCCTTCGGTAATGTAGGTCGCAACGTGGCTCGCATTGCTGCCGGATTCGGTATGGAGGTCTATGCCTACGACGCCTTCTGTCCCAAGGAGGCAATAGAGGCAGCCGGAGTGAAGGCCGTTGACTCACAGGATGACTTGTTCAAGACCTGTGACATCGTTTCTCTCCATATCCCCGCAACTCCCGAGACCAAGCAGAGCATCAACTATGCCACTGTAGGTCAGATGAAGAATGGTGCCATCCTCATCAACACCGCCCGCAAGGAGGTCATCAATGAGCCAGAGCTTATCAAGCTCCTCGCCGAGCGCACTGACCTGAAGTACATCACCGACATCAAGCCCGATGCCGATGCCGACTTCGCCCAGTTTGAGGGTCGCTATTTCAGCACTCCCAAGAAGATGGGTGCCCAGACCGCCGAGGCCAACACCAACGCAGGCATCGCCGCCGCCCGTCAGATCAATGCCTTCTTCAAGGACGGATGTACGAAGTTTAAAGTTAATTAATTGAAGAATGAAGAGTGAAGAATGAAGAATGAAGAAGTTGCTACCGCAATAACGTCTGTTGTAGGGTCTTACCTTGTGTAAGACCGAATTCATGCGTGATGCCATACGGCAGCCATTCTTCATTCT
Organism: Prevotella sp.; assembly: GCA_022775105.1. Lineage (GTDB taxonomy): Bacteria > Bacteroidota > Bacteroidia > Bacteroidales > Bacteroidaceae > Prevotella. The sequence continues at coordinate 20,442 of JALFIX010000178.1, forward strand.
TCACTCTTCATTTTAAAAAAAAGTCATGGCAACAGTAAAACCATTCAAAGGTATAAGACCTCCAAGGGAACTTGTGGAGAAAGTGGAGTCACGTCCTTACGACGTGCTCAACTCCGAAGAGGCACGGGCCGAGGCTGGCGACAATGAGATGAGCCTCTATCATATCATTAAGCCCGAAATCGACTTCCCGGAAGGAACAAGCGAATACGACCCGCGAGTATATGAAAAGGCAGCCGAGAACTTCCAGAAGTTCCAGGACAACGGCTGGCTTGTGCAGGACGACAAGGAGCAGTACTACATCTATGCCCAGACTATGAACGGCAAGACACAGTACGGACTCGTCGTCGGAGCATACGTGGATGACTATATGACGGGCAAGATTAAGAAGCACGAACTCACCCGTCGCGACAAGGAGGAAGACCGCATGAAGCACGTGAGGGTTAACAATGCCAACATCGAACCGGTGTTCTTCGCCTATCCCGACAACAAAGTGCTTGACGACCTCATCATGCGCTATGCCGCCACAGAGCCTGAGTACGACTTCATCGCACCCATCGACGGGTTCGGTCATAAGTTTTGGGTCATCTCTGACGACAAGGATATTGAGACCATCACCAACGAGTTTGCCAAGATGCCAAACCTCTACATTGCCGACGGTCACCACCGTTCGGCTGCCGCTGCCCTCGTTGGAGCGGAGAAGGCCAAGCAGAACAAGGATCACAAGGGCGACGAGGAGTACAACTACTTTATGGCTGTATGCTTTCAGGCGTCACAGCTCACCATTCTCGACTACAACCGTGTGCTCAAGGATCTCAACCGCATGGATAGCAATGAGTTTCTCCGCAAGCTCGGGCGCAACTTCATCATCGAGGACAAGGGCGAGGATATTTACAAGCCGCAGCAGATTCACGAGTTCTCGATGTATCTCGACAAGCATTGGTATTCACTCAAGGCAAAGGAGGGCACGTATGACGATACCGACCCGATAGGTGTGCTCGACGTTGACATCTCCAGCCGCCTGATTCTCGACGAGCTTCTCGGCATCAAGGACTTGCGTGGCAGCAACCGCATCGACTTCGTAGGCGGACTGCGAGGTCTTGGCGAGCTGAAGCGTCGTGTTGATAGCGGTGAGATGCGCATGGCATTAGCTCTCTATCCCGTATCGATGCAGCAAATCATGGACATAGCCGACAGTGGCAACATTATGCCCCCCAAGGCCACTTGGTTTGAGCCAAAGCTCCGCTCCGGACTGGTAATTCATAAACTCTCTTAATAAATGAAGAGTGAAGAATGAAGAATGAAGAATGAAGAATGAAGAATGGGCTGCGCGTATTCTGCGTTTATCTTATTCTTCATTCTTCATTCTTCACTCTTCATTTAGATAAAATCATGGACGCATACAAGACCATAAGTGAAAACAAGACAGGCGAAGGCTATTATACTGAAAAGCGTAGCAAGTTCCTCGCCTTTGCACACCATGTCGAGACAGTCGATGAGGTGAAGGACATTGTGGCTCAATACCGCAAGAAATACTTCGACGCACGACATGTGTGCTGGGCGTATATGCTTGGAGATGAGCGCACAGAGTTCCGCGCCAACGACGACGGTGAGCCAAGTAGCACTGCCGGTAAACCAATCCTCGGTCAGATAAACAGTCGCGAACTGACCAACATCCTCGTGGTGGTGATAAGATACTTTGGCGGAGTGAAACTCGGCACCAGCGGACTCATTGTGGCATATAAGGAAGCCGCAGCCCTTGCCATCGACGATGCCGAGACCGAGGAGCGTCTGATAGAGGAAAGAATCACATACTCATTTACGTATGTGATGATGAACGACGTGATGCGCATAGTCAAGGACATGCAGCCGCGCATCGTCTCCCAAACCTTCGACAACACCTGCGAAATCACCCTCGCCATCCGCCGTTCGCAGGCCGACCAACTAAAAAAGCGATTAGAACAATTGTCGTTCTAATTTTGAACACAACTGAATAGGGCAATCAGTTTTAGTAACAATAAATCATCTTTTATAAGTGACTTATTGCCGTATATAATTATGTTATCGGCTGTAAACAAGGTCATTCAATGCGCATCCATTGGGGACGTGGGCGTCTCGCCCGCGGTCAATGCGGATGCCAAGCCCTTTTTCCCTCTTGGAAGGAGAGAATAGAATTTCTGAGTGCTCAGAAATACAAATGTAAGTCAAATGCAAGGCTTGCATTTTATAATTCCTTGCATACCTTAAAATTTTAGTGTATCTTTGCCGACACAATAAATAAAACTATTGGTGTCCGATAAAAAATTAAGCTAAGCCTATAAAAAGGGGACAAACCTTTTGGTAAGTCCCCAAAGATTTGTAATTTTGCAGTTGCAACAATTAAAATATACAAATCCATGGGCAAAGGTACAAATTATTCCGGACATCCTGTACTAAGTCAACTAACAAAATTGATGGACAGGCAAAAAATTAACACTTTGGCATCGAAAAGTGGTGCAAACCACTACACGAAGCACCTCGATGGGTATTCTCACCTTGTCGTGATGCTCTATGCGGTACTGAGCAATCTCCGCTCCTTGCGTGAGGTCTGCCTTGGCTTTGCCGCCAA
>JALFIX010000212.1 GCA_022775105.1 Prevotella sp.
GGTTTGATGCCAGTGCCTGCACACCGACACCGAGAGACCTACTCTCATCTCATTGGCAGTTACGGCTACATTTATATGGGAGGGTAGCCAACCCTTTATATATAGATGTGCGCCTCGTGGCACACGGACAGTCCCCTGTACCTTGTCTTGACCCGCTAATGCGACCATATCTCATCGTAAATATCATCTCTATTCCATTTGCCGTAATAGGCTGTCAGATTAAACTGTTCTTCGACACCATCGGCTCCTCTAAGATCTCGATCATGGAAAAGAAATACCGCGTATATCTCGGCATAGTCACTTCCATCAGCATTCATATTTCATTATACTCAAAGCAAAGCTGCCTCGACAGGCTGTCTGAATCTTTATGGATAGCCTGTCTGAATAGCCAAGGATAGCTATCCATAATATACAACGAAAGCGTGTTTAATCTCTGTTCCCCACTGCGGAACATACGTTCTCCATTGCGGAATGTACGTTCCGCAGTGGGGAATATACATTCCGCAGTGGGGAACATAAAACAAAGCCCATGTAGAGATATATTAACAATAGTCTTCGTCAATAAATTAAGACAACTGTAGTCATACTTTCATAACAGTTAACCAATGACTCAGATGACAGGCATCCACTTGTTGACTGCATGCCTTATCCTTTACGCGCGCAAGCGCGCATTCTATAAATTTTCATTTTCTTCTATCACTTCTATCACTAATACCACTAACTATCTTATTATCAATAATTTAAGGTGTGATAGAAGCGTGATAGAAGGCGTGATAGAAGTGATAGAAGAAACAAATATTGTGGCCTATGGGGCTCAGATATCAATGTATTGTATATCTTTATATAACAAAAAACCGATGCAAAGATACAAAATAATCACAAAATTCCAAAGGTTTTCGCCCGAAATATCACAAAATTCCTACAACTTCCTTGTAATTTCTCACAAAATCCCTGTTTATTCGCATTCAGTCTTGGATATAAAGGTTCAGAGTGACAGGTACATTGGTTCACCGAGGGTCAGAGAGACATGTTCACTTCAGTCTCTATGATTCGTGTCCCGTCAGAGTTTGGAGATAAAAAGGCGGCTAAAAACGTTAAACTGTTGTAAATATGAATAAAAATCTAAGCATTTTAATGCTTGTTTGAGAGAAAATTTGTAACTTTGCAGTGCAGGCATTATATACTGCACAATAGTTAAGCCAGAAAGTATGGCAGATATATTAACGTAAATAAATGGTATGCCACAAATTAGTTTTTTCTATGGATATGTTCGTCGAGGTCATAAAAGCAGAGTACGTTGATGGTTACCGCATCAGATTGTGGTTTAATAACAACGTAAACAAAGTGGTTGACTTAAAGTCATCACTTAAAGGGATTGTGTTCGAACCTCTCAAAGATTTGAATTTCTTCAAGAGATTCTCGGTGAAATACAATACCGTGGAATGGGAAAACGGTGCAGACTTCGCACCTGAATACTTATTAGCTTTGCCTAATGTTTCATGACTGACTTTCAGAATAAATAATATAAGGGTCAGAGGGACAGGTACTGAAGTGAACCCAAGAAGTTGGACACAACACTTTTTATCCTCTTGGCAGTAAGTCAAACATTTCCAGAATAAAGTCGGCATTGATGGAAAGTGTGTTTAAAATTCTACCAGCAGAATAGTAACATTATACCTGTCATAGCTAAATAATATAAAAAAAACGCCATTTCTTTTGTTATATGATTATAATTGTGTAACTTTGCAGCGTATTATGCACTGAAGAAAAGAAAAAACGAAATATAATTATGGAATACAATTTTAGAGAAATCGAAAAGAAGTGGCACGAGAAGTGGGTGGAAAACAAAACCTACAAGGTCACTGAGGACGCTAAGCGCAAGAAGTTCTATGTACTCAACATGTTCCCCTATCCCTCGGGAGCAGGTCTGCACGTGGGCCATCCCCTCGGATATATAGCAAGCGACATCTATGCAAGATACAAGCGCCAGCAGGGATTCAATGTGCTTAATCCTATGGGATATGACGCATACGGACTGCCGGCTGAGCAGTATGCCATACAGACGGGCCAGCACCCTGAGGTGACTACCGTGGCTAACATCAACCACTATCGCGAGCAGTTGGACAAGATTGGATTCTCATTCGACTGGGACCGTGAGGTGCGCACTTGCGCTCCCGACTATTACCACTGGACTCAGTGGGCTTTCATCCGAATGTTCAAGTCGTATTATAGTCTTGCATCACAGAAGGCACAGCCTATAATCAAGCTTATCGAGCACTTCGAACTGATGGGTACTGAGAATATCTCGGCTGCCTGCACTGAGGAACTGCACTTTACCGCCTCGGAATGGAAATCATTCTCGGAGAAGAAGAAGCAGGAGGTGCTCATGAACTACCGTATAGCATATCTCGGCGAGACAATGGTGAACTGGTGTCCGAAGCTCGGCACTGTGCTTGCCAACGACGAGGTTGTGGATGGAGTGAGCGTGCGCGGAGGTTATCCCGTGGTGCAGCAGAAGATGCGCCAATGGTGCCTGCGTGTGTCAGCTTATGCACAGCGTCTGCTCGACGGACTGGAGACTATCGACTGGACCGACTCGCTCAAGGAGACACAGCGCAACTGGATTGGCCGTTCTGAGGGAACTGAGATGGAATTCAAGGTGAAGGACAGCGACAAGCATTTTACTATCTTTACCACACGTGCCGACACAATCTTCGGTGTGACATTCATGGTATTGGCTCCCGAGAGCGAACTTGTGGATGAACTGACCACTGCCGAACAGCGTGCTGCCGTGGATGAGTATATAGCATACGTGAAGAAGCGCACTGAGCGCGACCGTATCAGCGACCATCGCGTCACTGGTGTATTCTCGGGTTCATACGCTGTCAATCCATTCACAGGCGAGGCCATTCCTATCTGGATTTCTGAATATGTACTCGCAGGATATGGCACAGGAGCCATCATGGCAGTACCAGCCCACGACTCTCGCGACTATGCCTTCGCCAAGCATTTCAACCTGCCCATTATCCCGCTCATCGAGGGAGCAGACGTAAGCGAGCAGAGCTTCGATGCCAAGGAAGGCATCGTGATGAATTCACCGAAGAGTGGGGTAGAGGCACTTAATGGTTTCTCCCTCAATGGCCTCACCGTAAAGGAAGCCATTGCCGCCACAAAGAAGTTTGTCACCGAGAACAATCTTGGACGTGTCAAGGTGAACTATCGTCTGCGCGATGCCATCTTCTCCCGTCAGAGATACTGGGGCGAACCGTTCCCCGTGTTCTACAAGGACAATATGCCTTATATGATTCCGAAGGACAAGTTGCCACTGCTCTTGCCTGAGATTGACGAATATAAGCCTACCGAGACTGGTGAGCCTCCATTGGGACGCGCCAAGAAGTGGGCATGGGACACCGTGAAGGAAGAGGTGGTTGACAAGTCGCTCATCGACAACAAGACAGTCTTCCCATTGGAACTCAACACCATGCCTGGATTCGCAGGTTCTTCGGCTTATTACCTGCGCTATATGGACCCGAAGAACGACAAGGCTCTCGTGGGCAAGGAGGCTGACGAGTATTGGCAGAATGTTGACCTTTATGTGGGCGGTACTGAGCACGCCACGGGTCACTTGATCTACTCGCGCTTCTGGAACAAGTTCCTCTATGACAGCGGTTATTCTTGTGCCGACGAACCATTCAAGAAGTTGGTCAACCAGGGTATGATTCAGGGACGAAGCAACTTTGTATATCGTATCAACCAGGAGGGTGCCGACCATCCCACATTCGTATCCTTCGGACTCAAGGGCAACTACGAGGTTACTCCTATCCACGTGGATGTGAATATCGTGAGCAACGACCAGCTCGACATCGAGGCATTCAAGGCATGGCGACCTGAATATGCCAATGCCGAGTTTATCCTCGAGGATGGCAAGTATATCTGCGGATGGGCTATCGAGAAGATGTCAAAGTCGATGTTCAACGTTGTCAATCCCGATATGATTGTAGAGAAATACGGTGCCGACACACTTCGCCTATACGAGATGTTCCTCGGTCCTGTTGAGCAGTCAAAGCCTTGGGACACAAACGGTATCGACGGTTGCCACCGCTTCCTGAAGAAGTTCTGGGCATTGTTCTGGAGTCGCGACGGTGAGTTCCTTCCCAACGACGAGGAACCTACAGCAGAGCAGCTCAAGAGCCTTCACAAGCTCATCAAGAAGGTGACATTCGACATCGAGCATTTCTCATATAACACCAGTATCTCGGCATTCATGATTGCCGTGGGCGAACTGGCTCAGTCGAAGTGCCGCAGCAAGGTAATACTGAAAGACCTCGTTGCCCTCATCTCACCATTCGCTCCCCACATTGCCGAAGAACTGTGGGAGGCTCTTGGCGAGCAAGGAAGTGTATGTGATGCAGCCTGGCCTCAGTGCAACGAGAGTTATCTCGTGGAGAGCAGTATGCAGCTCACTGTCTCCTTCAACGGCAAGGCCCGCTTCCAGATGCAGTTTGCCGCCGATGCCGACAACAAGACCATCGAGGAGACTGTATTGGCAGACGAGAAATCG
>JALFIX010000250.1 GCA_022775105.1 Prevotella sp.
TGTCTCATACTGGTTGTCGCCTACGCTGAAACCGCCGTCGCTCTCGCTGACCGCTATCGACTCTTCCTCGTCGGTCATGTCACTGACATCAAACGACTCACCCTGTGACTTCTCGTCCTTGGGCTTTCCGTACAGATCCTGCACGATGATGACCGTATAGTAGATGACATAGATTACGGTCACGACAATGGCGAATATTACAAATGACTTCATATTTTCAAGTTTGATTTTACTATGATTTGGCTTATTGCCAGTGCAAAGGAACTACCTTTTCTTCAATCTTAAACCGAAATGCCTTTCCGCAGAGCCAAATCTTAACTCTAATTTTGATTACACTCGCAATCATACTCAAAAATCAAACTCGAAGAACACAAAAAAAGCCCTTCCGATAGGGAAGAGCCTGTAAAGAGGGTGGATGAGAAAATGTGGATGGCTATATGGTCAGATACTTGTCGTGGGAGAAGTCTTGATGCTCGTTGGAGAATACATAGCCCAACTGGTTGGACAGGCATTGGGTGTTGCCTATCCTGGCATTGATGTTGGTGTGCGAGTGTCCGTATATCCAATAGTCAATGCCGCTATCGGTGATATAGTCCTCCAGTTCTACAGTGAAAGCCCCGTTTGCCTTGCTGCCCTGAAACTTGGGATGGAGCATACGGAACGACGGCACATGATGGGTGACAACAATCTTATGGACTGCTTGCGAATGTGCCACAGCGTCCTTGATGAACGTGAGGCAACGCTCATGCTCGGCATTGAATTGGGCATGGGTCATCAGTTCATCTTTATATAATATACGGCGGAAGTCACTTATCACTTGCTCGGTGAAGTAAGCGTCTTCCAAAGGAATCCTCGACCAAAGGGTGGAGAGGATGATGTCGGTGTCACCAATCCTCACAACACCGTTGTAATGGCTGAACACGTTGGGACGTATCTCCAAAAGATAGCCGTCGGGCAGTGTCGCCACATCATAGTATTTGTAGAACTCATGGTTGCCCATGCAGCAATGCACCTCCTTGTAGTTCTCCGATGCCCAGTCCCAAAAGGGATGCTTGGAGTAGTTATCATCACCGAGATAGCCGATGTCACCGGCAAGCAGCAGTATGTCGCCCGTCACCTCCAAGGGGTGGGCTTTCAGATACCGCCAGTTGTCGGCAAACTCCAGGTGCAGGTCGGATGCGTATTGTATCTTCATAATGGTCATGCTTCTATAAACAATTCATCCAGTTGGTCCAACAGTCCGCTCACAAATGCCTCGTCTTGACCGAGCGACTTCGACAAGGGTTCTGCGAGAGTTGTCCAATCGGCCCTGATGGAGGCGACAAACTCCCTTATACATGCCACTATGGAAGCAGGTGCCTCGATGTTGTCCTCGGTCATTATGACCACATTCTTCAGAACGTCAGAACGGTGCTTCTTGATGTCTTTGGTGTTCACATGCTTGCCGTCCCGCCTGTCTGCCATGAGATTGAGGTAGGCTCGTGCCTTCAGCGCTATCAAGGCTGCGGAATTGGCATGGCGTATGCCATCAGTCAGTTGGCTGTGCGCGATAGTGAAGTGATAGTAGTCATCGTCCATGATGATGGCACTGAGACTCGACACATCTTCATCGGTCGGGATAGGTTCGATGACTAGTCCCTTGGGGTCTCCAAGCACATCGGGGTGGCGTGACAGCAGTTCTATCATCTCAGGATAACCGTCTTTGCCATCAAGGAAGCGGTACATTTCATATCTTGGTGGCTCACCAGCCTCCTGTTTCCTCTTTTCTGGTCGATAGCCTGCCTCCCGCACGAACTGCCAGAAGCGGTTGGCGAAAGCCTCGGTCATGTTCTCTACGATGACTATCATGTCGATGTCGTGTGTGGCGCGGGGGCGCACCACGGTATTGGACATGGTGATGTCACAGGCTGCGCCGCCTATCACCACATAGTTGTCTGAGTATTCCGCAAATGCCTCGCGGAACTTATCTAATCCGTCCATTTCTGTTCACTGATTATTCGTTCTACTTCTTTTTCCACTCTCGGGTCATCGTCCTCCCTCAACGTAAGGACAAGGGAAAGGCGGTCAACCCACTGGTTCTTGTCGCCAATCTTGCAGACGACAGGGTATTTCCATACCTCTATGATATAATTGCCGTCATAGATGTTGGGATTCTCCATGACATCAGCCGACTTGACGGCACGGTATTCCTTGCTTGTCATCATCATCATCTGTTCCCTGTCGGGGTTGAGCATGGTGTAATGCGCCAAGGCATTGATGCCGCATACGGGATATTCCGCATCCAAGCGTATGTCATCGCAATAGATAAGATTCTCTACGGGTGACAGCAAGACGTTCTGCGCCTTGTCCCACAGTTCCTTGCCCTTCAGCTCAAAGTGTACCACTTTGCTGCGCTGTCCGTTCTGAATCTTTTGACACAGTCCAACGTCTTCAAGACAGGTGACACCCAACGTGACGCTTTCATAGGAATATGGAAGCAAGGGCGCAATGTCCCTTGGCGACATTCCTTCAAGACTGCCAACCTGTAGGTGATAGAGCAGCATATATTGCGCCACAGGAGTCAGCACCTCGGCAATCTTCCTGTTGCTTGTCTTCTCCAATGCAATGATGCCTGGCAGGTGGGCATATTCCTCGGACATGACAAAGAAGACTCCCTTGTCCGCTAATCTGTGCCGCTCGTAGGTGGGTCCGGGCGCAAGGATGAATACTGCGGGCAGCCCCAAGGCTTCGGTCAACCGCTTACCAGTGATGGCGCAAGCCCGAGGAGAGGGGTTGACTTCTTTCTTAGGCTCAACGAACAGCAGGGACATACCTTGGTATGTACCGTCATAGAAACTGTATGAGAGTTTCTCGCCGACAGTGATACCTTTCAAGTTTTCCTTGGCACGAGGTTCCACTTCAATGCGTCTGCCCAATATCCTTATTTCTTTTTTTAATTCCATTCTGCTACATTTTAACGATACATTAAAACGATGCAAAAATAAGGATAATAATTGAGAATCAGGCATATTTTGGCGAAAAAGTGCAGATTTGATATGCAAATTCAAGGCATTTGACCCATTTTTGCACCAAATGATGATGTTTCCGTCTATATAATGTCATTCAGATGCTGTTCGTTTCTTCTTCATCAGATAGTCGTTGACATCCTTGTAGTCGGCATATCTGAAGGACTCGTTCGTCACCCTGTACTCGAATACATTGCTGATACTCTCAACCGTCTTGCGTCCTGCCTGGTCGTTGTCGAGGAAGCAATGGATGTGGGTGTAACGGTCAAGGTATTGCAATGCTCGTTTGAGGTTGGCGACGGAGTTCAGTATCATATAGTCGCAAGGGCTTTCAACGACAAACCATCTATCTTGCTGTTTGACGAGGGTCATATACGCAAGGAAATCCATGAAGCCCTCAAAGACCAGACAACCGTTTTGCCACTCGTTGAACGTATGGGCAAGCAGGGTGATGTCTTTATGCCCGATGCAGCCCTTGAAATAGGGATTGCGCACCTCGTTTCCGTCACTCAGGTTGCCAAAGGCGATTCCATAGTAATGCTTCTGCTCAACTTTGTAGTGTATCTCCCTGCAATACATCTTGCCGATGGTGATGTCTATCCGCCGGCTACTGAAATAGGACAGCAGAGAATGGTTGCTCAGAGGGAGCAGCTTCACATCGTTCATCTTGGTTGTCGTGTATTCCTTTGCTGCGATGGCGGTCTCGATTGCCTTATCCACAGTGGCAATATTCTTGGACGCAAGATAGGCAAGGGCATCAGAAACGGAGTGTTTGTTATACATGCGCTTTACCAACTCCACAAGGTCGCCACCCTCCTTAATGGCGTAGTCGTACCACAGGTTCTCCTTCTTGCTTACCTTGAACGATGCGGTCTTCTCGTCCCTGAAGGGTGACAGATACCAGTAGGCATTGCCCTTCTTCTTTTTCAGCGTTACATTCTCCTTGTCCAGGAAGTCTATAATGCTCAGTTTCTTCGATTGTTCAATATTCATTGTATTTCATTTGTTCGGTTTTACTTTGTCCATGGAAACAGTTTACTTTACCCTTTCTCCTATATAGGCACCCCCGTAAACTAAACCTTTTGCTAAACTACTTTTCCGCTTTGCAATTCAGCCTCCGATTTCGATTTACTTTGGCCTTATTTCTTATATATAGGCACGGACGTAAACTAAACTGGTTTCTGAACTGTTTTTATTCCTCTTCATGGAACAGGTCAATCTCGGCAGGTGTATATCCGAAATAGTAATGATTATCCCGCTTCACTATGAGCTTTTGCTCGTTCATCAGGTATTTCAGCATTTTGATGATAACGCTTCTGCCACGCTTGAAGCCGATGTCTGCATAGGCTTGCGTCAATTCCTCCACCATGCGATCGAATCCTTTGATAGGTTTCTCCTTGAATGCAGCCGTCAGTGCCTCGTTGTGCTGTTCGGGTGTCAAGTCTTGGTAAGTAAACCTTGACGGTTGCTTGTCGCTTTCTCCATTCTCCGGCGTGTATTCAACAATCTCTGGCAACCCTTCCTCATTGACGGTAAAGGCAAAGGGCTTGAATTCCTTCTCGCGGATGTGCATCGCTTTCACCTCGCTGATGTCGGGATTGGTGGTGCTCTTGGTGATGACAAGCACCGTCTCTGCCTTGTTGTTCATCTCTGTACCGATATGCCCTCGCACGTTGTTGTCGCCCTTGTTCTGATGTAATACACAATGGATATGCAGGTCATACTTTGATGACCATTCCATCATCTTGTTGATGACCTCGACCGATTCTCCCGCATTGTTGATGTCAAGAAGCAAGTCCCTGATTCCGTCGATGATGACCAGACCATAGCTTTGGTCTTGGGCAAGGGCATAGTCTATGACCTCTATCCTGACGGAGGGTGTGTACTCTCTCAGACAGATAAAGTCAAGGTTCTCGTTGTCGATGCTTGTAGGCAGACCGGCGAGCTTCAGGATGCGCTCCAGTACGTTGTGGCAGTGGTAGCGGCTCTGCTCGGTATCTACATACAATATCTTGCGTTTCCCCTCTGGCAGACTGGCGCGATAGTTCAGAACCTTGCCGTTGGCGAGGGAAGCGGCTACCAAGGCAGACACGTTGAAGGTCTTCTTCGCCTTTGCCTTGCCCGTGGAAGCACTGAAGTTGCCCAACGTGGCGATAGTGGAATTATCCACCCATATTATCTGCGGCGGTGTCTGATAGGTGTCAGTCGCCTTGATGAGTGACTCGCTGAGGATGCGCGATATGCGATCCTTGTCGTTCCCGTTCTGCTTGTCAAGCGTTGCCTTTGTTTTTTCTTCCATAGCGTTTCTGTCCGAAATAAGGTTTTACTTCATTCTTGTCTTCTCTCTCCTCGGTCTCCACTTTCGTTACCGCACCGATAGTGGGGATATTGTTTTGCAGGAGCCACTGGTCAAGTTCTTCCTTGTTGAAGTAGAGCATCTTGCCTCGCGGCTTATAGTGCGGCACCTCCTGGGCTGCCGTCAGCTTGTAGAGAAGACTTTCCGATACACCCATATAGACACAGGCTTCGCTGAAGGTCAGCACCTTCTTTGTCGTGTAGATGTTGTTTTCAAGCATTGACAGCCTTTCAAGCAAATCCTCCACGGGTTCCATCTTTTTCAAGATGTCCTCAACGGCACATACACGCTCGTTGATTCTTTCCATAAATGTTGTTCTGTTCTGCATGATGATATGCTTTTTATCGTTTGACATAGGAGGCGTCCCTCCGACAGCACTGTGCTTTCGGAGTGCAAAATTACATGCAAGAAAGGGCGTTTGAATAAAAAGCAGAGTGATAGTTAGGCAGTCTCACCCTAACTATCACCCTTTTTACATTCTTATGTTGGATTACATGTCAGTTGTATATCCTTTTTTCATCTGTTTGATGCCGTCCCGTATGCTGTGCTTCGCGATGCTTGATGAGATTCTCGCCTTGTACAATGCAGACGACAGATCCGATGCAGCAACGCGCTTGTTGTTCTTTGGCGATACAAGGAAACGTCCTTTCTCAATCACGGATTGCCAGTTGTAACAGACGAGGTTGTTGGTCAGCAGCTCGTCAAAGAACACGGCTACATTGCGTAGGTTTCTGACTTCTACTGTGAATCCGGTCTTGCAGTGGAGCAAATCACCCATGACCGCTCTTGCTTCAGTATCGTTTGACAACTTGAACAGATTGTTGTCTTTCGCTATCTGTGCCAGACAATCCAACTGCTGACCTGTGAACTTTCCTCCGAATGATATAGAGGTAGCCCTTTGGGATTGGCTTCCTGTGCTTGTAGTCAGGTGATGATGGATAAGCTCGTGAAAGTCTTCCTTTGTGAACGAATCCTTGTAGAGATACCTGTCAAGCATCTCTTTCTCCTGCGTGTACAGGTTACGCACGATACCCATATTCATACGATGGGCATTGTTGCAGCAGGGCTGCTTACAGCCGATGGAGTGGTGGCTGTCGCAGAACAAATCAATGAAACGGTCTTGTTTCATGCTGCCGTTCATTACTTTCTCCACATAGAGTTTTCTCATTGAGGACAATAGCCCGAAAAGCTCGTCGTAGATGTCCTCATCGCAACGCACATGCTTATGCGTGCTGCTCATCTCCCCAAAAAGAGAGATGACCGCTTTGGTCTTGTTTCTTCATTTTTCTTTTTGTTGATTGTTTGTTACACAAAAAACTCCGGCCACTTGCGCAACCAGAGTTGAGTTATACGAATTATGTGTTCTGTACAGTACGGACACACTCATTTCAGTCAAAGAGTCCGTTTACAAGGTTTACCGCTTCGTCCTTCTTCCGGTTGACAATCTTTGCATACACCTGCGTCATGCGCACATCGGTATGCCCAAGCAGCTTGCTTGTCGTGTAAAGGTCGGCTCCCAATGTCAGCATCATGGTGGCAAAGGTATGCCTCGCCGTATGGAAGGTGAAATGCTTGTTGATACCCGCAGCCTTTGCCCACGGTTTGATAAGCACATTTACTGCGGCAGCAGACGGAAGGTCAAACACATTGTCCTGTGAACTTTTGTTTCCTCGCTCTGGCATCCAACGTAATGCCTCTGGAGAGAGAGGCAGATAGATTGGTGCCTTGGTCTTCTGCATTACTACCTCAAGTCGTGTCTGTGCTCCATCTTGATACACGTTCTCCCACTTCAATGCAATAATATCACTGATACGCAATCCACAGAAGCAGGAGAATAGGTAGGCAGCCTTCACGGCTTCATTCTGCATCGGAGTTGCAATGAGCTGCCTTACCTCGTCCACTGTCATATACTCACGCTTACTTTCCGGCTTTTTGATTTTATCAGCACTGCTTATTCTCGTATATGGATTAACTTTAATCAGGTCCTCGCGAACAGCAGCGTTAAGTGCACCATTAAGTGCCCGATAGTAGTTGTGGGCAGTATTTGCCGCAAGATGATCCACATGTCTTGGGTGGTAGTCTGTCCTAAGATAGTCTATGTAACCTTGGCAGAAAGCTCGGTCAACTTGGTCAAGAGTTGTCTTTTCGCCTACCCATTCCCTGATAATCTTCATTGCCACCAAGATTTGCCGCCAATCTTTCTTTCCACGCTTCTTTTGGTTTTCCATATAGGTGTTCATCCAATCAAGCAAAAGCACCTTGGGCTCGTCTTTTGCCTGTTTGATGCCAGCCTCACCATTTGTCAGCTCAATGATTCTGTCGGCTTTGATTTTATTGGCAGCGACCAAGGTGGCTTGGTTCTGCCTGCGAGAGTTTTCGTCCGTTTCGGGGACGATATACATCTTCAGATATTCATAGGAACGTTTGCCATCCCTATAGATATCCAAGTACAAACTTTTGTTTCCGTTGCTTAGGTCTTTCATCCTAAGCCGGATTGGCTCCTTTGCCTTTGTCGTTTTCTTGTTCCTTGCCATGGCTATTCGATTTTATGTCCTAAACTGGGTGCAAAGGTACGAAAAATAATCGAAAACAAGAAACAAATAAGAAACAAAAATGATGAAAACAACAGAAATAATGTGATAAGTCAAGAAACAAGTGCAAAAATAGAAGTTTTCAGAAACACTTATATATCAGTGCTTTTATTTGCAGTTTATTGGAATTTGTTTTCATTACTGACCTTTAGTTTATGAATTTCGCAACTTCAACGGTAAGTCAAAAAACAAAGCAACGGGGACGTCTCATGGGTGTATCATATATAGCCCTCATTGGCTCTTGGTCTTTCATTCATACAGCCGGGATGCCAATTCGTGGTATTCTATATTATACACATACGTGGGGCTTTCAGCGTTGTTCGTTTCGACTTACCGGGCAATGCGAAGGCCTAAGACCGTGGAACGAGTGACAGGAGTTGCTCCACGTTCTTTGTTTTTGTATGATAGCTAATAATAACCGCCAAGGTGGAGCAATTGGCACTAACCCTATTTAGGTAAATGACAATTTAATATTATTAACAATTAATCGTTTTAAAATTATGAAACACAAGTTCTTATTTCTTCTCGTGCTATTATGCATGAGCTTATGCTCAATCAAGAGTTGGGCACAGTTGGAAAGGCCAACGATGCCGGCGGCAACGCTTGAGTCGGGCAAGTCCTATTATTTATATAATGTAGAGGCAGAGTTGTTCATGACTTTTAGTAATGGGTCTTATGTGGCTAATGAAACACCGAGAGCCTTTACAATAACGAATTTGGACAATGGGGCTTATACCTTGCAAGATAGTAATGGATATTTATATTCTTATAGCAGTGGTAGTTTACGCTACGGTTCCTCAGTCAGCGGAAAATCCTATTACTGGTCTATAACCTATTCGGACGACTCATACCTTATTCAATGTTCAGAGTTAAACACGTACGATTATAACCCTGAACAATATTTAGGTTGGGCAGGAGGAAATTACAATTACGTTTATTACAACCAACCTATCACTGGCAGTGTTCATTGGCAGCTTATCCCTGCCGATGCTGACGGTGACAGATATGCAGCAGCCTTGATGCTTTACAAGGAACTTAAAAAAGCGGATGCCCTAATACAAGCAGGTTTTGATACTGGTAATTTTGATTACTACAGCAATCTGTATGCTGCTCGTGAGACAGCCGATGTTGCTGAAATGACAGAAGCTGCACTGAAGTTGCGCAGGGGCTTGGGCATGTCTCAAGGATATATTGCGCCATATTGGAGTGAGAAACCAATTCTGTGGAGTTGTTCGGAGGGAACATTTGGGGATTCTTATCATTCTACTTGGGCTCTTCCTTCATCAAATTATACTTCTGGAACGTATTTTTATAGAAGATTATATGGAAATAGTTCCAGCTCGATAAGTGCAACAGTTGTCGTGGATGAACCATCTGCTTTTATTTATTCATTGCATGGCGGTGATGGAAATATTAAGGTATATGTTGACGATCAGTTGGTTCGTGATTTAACCAATAAGCAATATCAGCTAACAAATTGGGATAGATTCGAAACAAGATTCGTTGAGAATCTTACAGCAGGTAAACATACCATAAAGTGGGTTGTTAACAATACAAGTAGCTCATATAATAATTATCATGAATATTACATCCGCACAGCCGGTGTAATGGCGAGCCCATTGATAACCGTAAGTCTTCTCGAACCCGGTAGCCTCGGAACAGAGGTTCTGTACAACACTGACCATATTAAGAATGTTCGCCGTCTGAAGATAAAAGGTGCGATGAACAGTGATGACTGGTCGAAGATTAAGATGATGCACTACCTGCAAGATTTGGACTTGAGCGAGGCTGTGATTACAGAGATACCTGCAAAGCAGTTTAGTGTTTACGCTGACTCTTCTTCCAATTTCCTCCACAAGCTGATATTGCCGGAAGGTGTTAAGACAATTAACGAAGGAGCTTTCAATTATTCCCTGATAGACAATTTGGTTATTCCATCTACTGTTACAACAGTTGGACAAGGCGCTTTTGCGTATAGTCATATACAAAAGCTGGACTTGCCGGATAATCTGACAGAAGTCGGCGATTACAACAACAGTTATGGTGGTGCATTTAGTAGCATGTACTGGCTTAAGAGTCTCAAATTGCCGAAAAACTTGACATACATTCCAAATAGGGCATTCAGCTATTGTTATTATTTGGAAGATGTAGTGCTGCCGGTTGAACTTGAAATAATTAACGAATATGCCTTTAGGGGATGTAACAACATGAAGCTTCAGTCATTCCCTAACAAATTGACATACATAGGTGAATACGCATTTGCGGATAACTACAACATTGGAAAGAATGTCGAGTCCTTGGTTATTCCAGAGAGTGTAACATTTATAGGAGAGAGTGCTTTTGAGAATTGTAGAGGTCTCGAAGCCATCACTATCCCGGTTTCGGTATGGACGATGCCAAAAAGTATTCTGTCAGGCTGCACCAACCTGAAGACATTGCGTGTAAATTGCCCGACAGTGGCACAGTATAATACATCCAGCAGTTACTATCCTGTTGATGTAAGCACAATGCCTAATGTGGACCTTTATGTCCCCGATGTCATTGTGACATCCTACAAACTGGACAGCTATTGGTACAATTTCAAGTCAATAAACGGATTCAGCACTGAGGAAATTCAAGACTGGAAAATCAGCAATCCATTGGTGCTTAACCGTGAACGATTTGCAGGAGAGCCTAACATTATGGTTTTGGGTAATTATGACCGCTTGCCGTCGTTGAAAATTAACGGCGACAACGAGCAGGTTATAAATGACTTGTGTATGGGAGGCTGTTATTATAATTATTATTATTATTATAATTACGATAATTATCCTGGTCAAATCCTCAGCAACTGCAGCAATGTAACCATTAACGGTACGGCAAAAGTGAACCTTGGAACAGCTGAAAAGAGATGGTATTTCTTTAGTCTCCCTTACGACGTGAAGGTTGCCGACATTGTTTCTACAAACACCGACGGAAAGGTTGTACAGAAGGCTGTGCGCTACTATGACGGAGCTAACCGCGCTACAGTGGGCGGCACCGGTTCATGGAAGAACTTCGAGGCTGATGCCGTGATTCCCGCAGGAACTGGTTTCATCATGCAGACCAACTACGCAGCTTGGAATCTCTGCCCCTCATTCAATGAGACAAAGCAAAATATGGTTGCCACAACGGAGTACGTCAAGACCCTCGATGTGAATGACTCTGAGACTGCATCCAACAAGGGATGGAACCTCGTGGGTAACCCATGGCAGTGCTTCTTCAATAACCACTACCTCAACTTCACC